>MNZJ01000035.1 GCA_001873565.1 Candidatus Peregrinibacteria bacterium CG2_30_44_17
GACAAGTGGGACGCGCTGGAGTACGGACGCGACTTCGATTTCGGCAGGCCTTTCTTCGAACAGATGAACGAACTGATGCTTGAAGTGCCTAAGATTTCCGTCTTCGCATCAAGGAACGAAAATAGCGACTACACGAACGGGGCTCAGCAAGACAGGAATTGCTACATGATTTTCGTTAGTGATCATGATGAGGACTGCTATTACTCGTATGGTATCGATAGCTGCAAAGACTGTTTGGACTGTCTCAATTGTTATAAGAGCACTCTGTGTATTGAGTGTATAGATTGCTCAGAGTGCTACAACGTCGCTTATGGCGAGCGCAGCCACGGATGTCGAGACAGCATGTTCCTATATGACTGCAAAGGATGCGCGAACTGTTTCGGATGCCACGGACTGAGAAACAAGGAGTATCATATTTTTAACGAAAAACACACAAAGGAAGAGTACGAGAAAAAAATCAAGGAATTCAATACCGGCAGTGACGATACTATCAAATGGGCCAAAGAAAAATTTGCTCAAAAAGTCAACGAACAACAAGTCCAACAGTATATTGACGGCAATAACAACCATGACGTAACAGGGGATCACATCACCTCTTGTAAAAACTGCATCGAATGTTACGACAGCGGCAATCTCGAAGACTGCGGATATTTGATCTTTAGCTTCAAATCAAAGGACTGCTTCGATGGACATGTCGTTGTCGACAAATCAGAACTCTGCTACGAGATCATCAGCTCAATAAGCCAGTATAATACTCAGTTCACATATTTGAGTTGGTACTCAAAAAACTCGCAATATCTGGACCACTGTGTCAGTTGTAATAACTGTTTCGGATGTAGCGGACTTAAGCATGCGCAGTACTGTGTTTTCAATAAACAGTACACGAAAGAGGAGTACGAAAAATTGCGCAACCAAATCATAGAGCATATGAAAAAAACAGGTGAGTACGGTGAGTACTTCCCGGTGTCTCTCTCTCCATTCGGGTACAACGAAACTGTTGCTCAGGAGTACGGTCCACTCACAAAAGAGCAGGCACTTGAGAGAAGTTGGAAATGGCACGACGAAGACGAGCAAACTTCCGCCTACCAAGGGCCTGATTATAAGCTGCCAAGCGATATCAAAGACGTGCCACAAGATATCGCAGACAAGATCCTCACCTGCGCCGTCTCCGGCAAGCCTTACAAAATCATCCCTCAGGAACTTGAATTATATAAGCAACACAATCTTCCCCTGCCGCGCATACGTTTCAATGAACGCCACCTTGCGCGAATCGGCAAACGAAATCCGCGTTACCTCTGGGATCGTAAATGCCAAAAGTGCGGAGCCGACTTAAAGAGCAGCTACGCCCCGGAGAGGCCGGAGACAGTCTATTGCGAAAAGTGCTATTTGGAAGCGGTGTACTAGGACCGAATTAGGAGATCGCCGGGCAATGATCCCACATAAACTGAAACCATGTTTTGTAACTTTCCGCCATGGGCCGACTAACGGTGACAAAAATACTGATATCTTCATCGATTTCACAAATACCGGCTCCGGTAAATGACACGACGCGATCTCCGAAAATATCAACCATCGATGGAGTGGAATATTTTTTCGGCAAAAATTTATAAGGTTTGCCGGCGGCCTTTGGAACATGGTTCGCCTGATTTTTTACCTCATAGTCAAATAGGTGATGATAGCGGATCCCCTTTGTTTTCGCTTGTTTAAGAAAGCTGTCCAAGAAGTTCTTTAAACGAGGGTCGAACCACGCTCCTTTTGCTCCAATAAAATAAGCGTCTTCTTTTGAATTCAAAATATCCCGAAGGTAATTCTTGAATCCTTCAATGCCTTTGTACATGTATACGGCTTCGCGTTGCGGATGATGTCGATGTAAAACTTCCAGGCGAGGCAGAATAGCCTGCAAGTGCCCACGCTTTTCATCGAGAAGTTCCATTAATTTAGCGGGTTCAACGGGTTTGTAGACGTTGTCACCATGACCGAAGATTTGGAAAACCAAGCCCTTGCTGACAAGTCTCTGCATGGCATCGTAGATGTTGCGCCTGTGAATGTTCGTCCCTAAGGCCAATCTCCCTACGGTGGTGTCTCCTTCGATCAAGAGACGTTCGTAAATCTTGGCTTCGTTGGGCGACAGACCTAATTCAAGAAAAATTTCACTATACATAAATGATATTTAAGATGCTTATATTATACAGGCTTTCTTGGGTGGTGTCTACTACCACCACGTGGTGATATTTACCACTCATTAGTAATGTAGTAAATTCATAGCGCTTACAGACTCAATATGAATACGCTCAATACAACGTCTCAAAAACTTAACCAAGGACGATAATAACCATTAAAACATCTTATGAATCCATCACAATGCAAAACCTGTTCCCAACCATTCCTCGTAACGAATGAGGATAAAGCTTTTTACGCAAAATTGAATTTGCCGCAGCCGTCTGCGTGTCCTCAATGCAGATCACGCCGCAGGTTGGCTTACCGCAATGAGCAAAATCTCTACAAGCGCAAGTGCGATCTATGTAGCAAGAAGATAGTTTCGATCTATTCGGAAGACAAACCTTATCCGGTCTATTGCCAGAAATGTTTTTGGGGGGACTCATGGGATCCACTGGAATATGGCAAAAGCTTCGACAAAGAAAAACCATTTTCGGACCAATTCGAAGAGCTTATGGCGAAAGCGCCTCGTCTCGCTATCGTCAACAAGCAGTCAGAGAACTCGGACTACTGCAACTACTCATTCGCAAACAAGAACTGCTACCTGACGTTCGGGAATCACTACGAGGAGGACTGCATGTACGGACACTATTCGACCAAGAACAGTAGCTGCATGGACTACCTTCAGCTCTACAAAAGCGAACTCTGTTACGGATGCGTTTTTACAAAAAACTCTTATAGATCGATCTACTTGGGCCACTGCGATAACTGTCAGGAGTGTTTGTTCTCGGTTGATTTGAAAGGATGTAAGAACTGTCTTTTTTGCTCCAATTTGAGGCATAAAGAATTCCACATTCTCAACGAGCCTTATTCCAAAGAGGAATATTTCAAAAAACTCAAAGAGTATGAATTTAGCAATTACGATAATTTCGAAAAAGCGGCAAACTTTTACGAAGGTGAATTCAGAACGAAATTCCCGGTAAGGTCGGTCTATCAAAGCAACTGCGAAAATTGCCAGGGAAGCAATTTGGAGAACTCAAGAAACATGAGATACTGCTTCGACTGTGCCGAGTGCGAAGACTGCGCTTACGGCTTCCAAATGGACGAATCTTACGACTGCATGGACTCAAATTGCATGGGATACGACAGGAGCGAAGTCTGTTATCAGACGATCGGATGTAGTGGCATTACGAGCTGCATTGCATGTGATTCATGCTGGCATGGAAACGACCTGCATTATTGCAATTTATGTTTCTCTTCGAAAAATCTTTTCGGCTGCATCGGGCTTAACAAAAAACAGTACTGCATCCTTAATAAACAATATACAAAAGAAGAGTACGAGACCTTGATGCCGCAGATTATAGAGCAAATGAAAAAAGAAGGAGTATGGGGCGAATTTTTCAGAATATCACCATTCACATATGGAGAATCGGTAGCTCAGGAGTATTTCTACATCCACGAAGAAGCCATAACAAAGAGCAGTGAGAAAGCCGACGACGCGGAAACTTGCATACAGTGTAGTAAAAACTTCAGAATTGTGGAAAAAGAGAGGGGATTCTATAAAGAGCTCAACCTGCCGGAGCCACGCAAATGTCCAGCATGCAGGCACAACGACAGGATCACGCGCAGAAATCCGCGTGCTCTTTGGCAAAGAACTTGCTCCAAATGTAGCTCAGACACATGGACGAGCTATGCACCAGACAGATCTGAGAAGATTTATTGTGAGAAGTGCTATTTGGAAGAGGTTTATTGAACCAGCTCATCCTTGACCCTAGCTTGAAGAAATGACTTGATTGTCGATAGGGCAATTTTCATACCTCCATTGCTTACAATAGCATCCCATGCTGCTCCACCAAGCTCTTTCAGAACCACGGCAAGCTCTTTGTCGGGCAATAACATTAATTTGCCACCGACTTTGCCTGCGACTTTGCCAACAGGTAGCAAGCTGACGAAAAAGAAAAGCGTTCCGGCCCAATTCTCCTTTAAGGATTGTGTGAAAGGTTTCGCGACACCATCTAGCATTTTTTCAAGTTCTTCTCCTTGTACCCCTGCTGCAATAAGTTTTTCACGAGCTGCCGCACGATCAACGGCATCCACAGTACCGGCTTTTAAGAGAGCTAGCGCTTCTTCTGCTCCAGCAGGCATTAAGATGGTACTGGCAAATTCGGTAGTTGTATCGGCTACAAACTGAGGAACCTCATCCATAGTTCGACTAAAATCACTTCTTTGTTTTCCCCAATTCGCCCGTTCTTCAGGGGTTACTCCACGTATATCAATAGGGACAAGCAGAGCCAGTCCATTATAAATTTCAGCAAATTCATCATCACTCATATGGAAGCTTAGTCCTATAGCATCATCAAACGCAGTATCGAGGCCCTTTGAAAACCCTGTTACAAGTCGCAAATACTCTGCTTGAATCTTTTTAACCTCAGCCAGGCAAAGATCTCGATTTTGTACGTCAATTTGTTTTAAAGCATCAATATATTTGTCTTTTGTATCCCCAAGTATTTTATTAACACCATCGAAAAGCATTTTCTTCTCATCATTGTCCAAATTGACACTAAGTTGGATTGAATCGATAAGTTTTTTCTCTATATCTTTCGCTTCATCATTAGCTACTCTCAACGTAACACAAGACTCTCTTTCACTCTGTGGCTGAGAAGTTGATTCCTGGCTAGCGTTATGTGCTTCAAAATTCATCGTTCAAATATTTAGAGTTGATCAGCTTGAGACAACAGATCATTTAGTTCTAGATTTTCCTTTTTGCGATTACTTTCTTCCGAAATTTTTCGTATATGCGTTGTTTCTTTTTTTTGGATATCTTTTATTTGGTCCAAAAATATGCCAGCGACTTCCTGTTTTTTTTCTTCTTGCGATACGGCCAACTTCTTCAAATATTCTGTCTTATTGATTACGAAATGTCTCAATTTGTCTTGTTGCTCTGGAGGTAACTCGGGAAGCAATCGCAAAAGATCCGTCTTTTGTTGTTGGGTTAAAAAAACAGCTCCTTCAACAAGTTTTTCGATTTCTTGAGTATTCATATCTGTTAATTATAACACATGACAGCCAAACTACAATACAAGATCAAATGATTTTTAGGGGAAGCGGTTTTTTTTAAGTTCTTGTAAAGAGAGAAATTAAGTCGGTTTTTCGGATTGATTTGTGTAAGTCAAATGGGTACACTCCTCATATTAGGATAGTTAAAAAATAATCACCTATGAAATATGCCATATAAAATCACCGCAAAATTGGTCGTTTTGATTGTCATTGCTTTGCTGCTGCTGCCAGCTCACTTGAGCGAAGCATTTAACGACACAAATGGCCATTCCAATGAATACGCGATTAACTATCTTTACGGAAAAGGAGTAATTCAGGGCTACGACGATGGGTCTTATGCGCCTGAAAGCACCATCAATCGCGCCGAGTTTGTGAAGATTCTGATTGAATCCAAGTATCCAGGTGAGGGATTCGGAACAGATTGTTTCAATGATGTTGGAACGGAGTGGTATGCGCCTTACGCGTGTTATGCTGAGGATTTGGCGATTGTGGAAGGTTACAGTGACGGATATTTCAGGCCGGCAAACGAAATCAATTTGGCTGAAGCGTTGAAAATCGTACTTGAGACATATGATTTTGATGTATGTACTTCTTGTTATTCAATTTGGTATGAGCCTTATTATTGGGAGGCGCGTCCTAATGGACTACTTGATAGAATTGATAATGATGTAGAGCACACAGTGACTCGTGGAGAAATGGCGCAGCTTGTTTATAATGTTGAGAATTATCTTGCTGGGCTACCTTTGATTTTTGATGACAGCATAAGTGCGGAATCAATTCCAAATGTGGCAATCCTTGAGTTTGAGGAGAACGATGAATGTCGTTATTCAAATGGAAATGTCCGTGGTGACTGTGTTGTAGACAAATTCTACCAAAACCACGAAGATAATTATGACATGATTATGGTCATTGATGTTGGTGATTACGCAGGGAAGCATAATGGATGGGCAAGCTATAATGTACATAGGTATGTTCCTTCAAACCTTGGCATAGAGGAGCTTTGTGATGAGACTTGTCTAGAAAAATATCCAGAACGCTTACGATTCATGAATCAATCAAATGATTCCTGGGCAGATTCTAACGATACGGTATTTGTGCACGAATTAGGGCATTATTGGGGGGTAGACTGGTTATCAACGGACTTGAGTTGTTATGATGAATCTTGGATTGAATATGCATTTGAAAATAGCCATTGGACTGAATTATTCCAAGCGGGTGGAGGCGCAAGTATCATGTCTTACCAGATGAATGTGGTAAGCGAAGGAGAGCCAAGTGGGATTACCAAGGGAATCTTAACTGATAATCATGATGGCACATTTTCCTTTTCCGAGGAAGAACTCCCACGATTAGGTCATATGCAATTTAATGCGATGGATTTATATGCCATGGGTCTTATCGATGAAGAGGAATTGGGGAAGCAAGAAATATATGTTGTTTTGAATCCAGGCGAAATAAGCGAAAACCTCTACTCAGGTACACGCCATGATTTTAGCTTGTATGATTTTCAGAATTTGCTTTTAGAAAAAGAAGAGTGTGAGGGGACGGGACCTAATTTCTTCTATACAGGTGATGGCAGTAGGCAATTAAACGAATACGACGACGGCGTTGAATTGGCAGAAAATTTCAATGTAGCAATTGTTTTGATAAAATTTCCAGAACAAAAAATAACGAACGAAGATGCTTACTATATTTGCGAAAGAGTGAACTATGATTGGATTGACTCATGGAACTTAGCTGCACATGGTTTGTCAGAAATAGATACGCATATTAATGGCGACGATCCGATCCCGGATTGTGCTGACCTCTACGCCGAATAAAAGTGAACCAGTTAGAATCAAAGTGTTTTTATTGCAAAACTCATAGTATTAACACGCCCTAGCTGACCGCTGCCTCCCTCTTCTTGTGTATTCGGAAAAGTTTATAAACTGAGAAAACAACTCCGACAACAAGCAGTCCAAGCCCGTAAGACCCTGCATAATACAAAGTAGTGACAGCGATTCCGGCCATAGTGAACGCCATGAAGGCTGTCATGAACCAACCACTGATAACGATGGCGACACCGGATAGTCTTGAAGGAGCACAGGCCTTAGTCCAAGCGCCATCAGCGAGAGAAGCCCCCATAGCGACAATAAACGTCACATAAGTCGTGGATAGTGGTAGTTTTTGCGAAGTAGCATAAGAGATCAAAGCAGAGGACACCATTAATATTACAGATGCGCGAATCAAATCATGATCCTTGCGCTCATCACCTTCAGTAATGATATGACCGCCTTCCCACCTATGGGAGAGCCATTTATGTATTCCGCTTAGGATTAGTTTAAGAATCATATCATAGAAAAAAGAAGCAATCTTCACAAGCTTGTCTGCGAAAACATTTGATTGCCAGTCGTTTGTTACGTTCTTACCATGACTACCAAGATTAACAGATGTGTTTACGACGGTGCGCGCTTTGTTCGATGTAAAAATTGTAATAGTCATCATAATGCCCGCAGCGAGAAGTGTCCACGTTGGCGTAGGAAGTTTGTCTGAAAGATCAGCACCGAGAAAAGCATTCACGCCGGCAACGGAAACACCGATGAAATTAGCTAAGTCATTGCCGGCAAATGCCATAGCAAGAGCGCCGGTACCAATGAGGATGATGACTTTTAGCATATTTGTCCCCATCTTTATCAGGATAAAAGACAAAACCGAAAAAAAAACAAACATAACCCCTAATATGGAAAGAACATTGGCATGAATAAAATCCATGGTGTTATCAGTGATAAAAGAGGCATGAGCGCCACCTTTTATAAGGATAAAAAACATCAAAGATGTAAGCGCGATACCTGACCACAAGAACCCCCAGCTCTTCATGCGTTTCTCATAATGGAAAGTAAAAAGAAGCCGAGTAACAAATTGCACTAAGATTCCAACGATAAAAGCGATTCCAATAGACAGTAAAATACTCGTAATTATTTTGACAGCGGAGTCGCTATTAATAGCAGCCCACGCTTCCGTTAAATTCCCTGTCATTACAAGTGCAAGCACCAATGCTGCTCCGAAAAGCTCAAAAACGACAGATACGGTCGTAGATGTCGGGAGCCCGAAAGTCGAATAAACGTCAAGAAGAACGATGTCCGTTATAGCAACCGCAGTGAAGATCAAGATAGCCTCGTGTGCGGTAAAAAAACTAGGATTGAAAATCCCGTTGCGAGCAACCTCAATAATCCCATCGGAAAAAGTTGCGCCGATGATTAGACCAATGCCTGATACAATTAATATTGTTCTAAGTTTGGCAGCTTTTGCGCCAATTGCGGAATTAAGGAAATTGACAGCGTCATTAGCGACACCTACCATCAGATCTCCAAAAGCGAGCGTAACCAGAGCGATTACAGCCAAAAGATCGAAACTTGTCATAAGTTTGGTTCTATATATAGAGAAGAGAGAATCCTCCGCAAGTTACGCCGAAGGCAAAAATATTTTAAAGGGAACGGATTTTGAAAGTTGGCATGATAGCCTTTGATAACTTTTAGAAGTAAAAACTACACAAAGATCATCTACCAATACATCGATGCGCCTGATTTTCAATGAGCTAAGGGGATATTAAATGGTTTTGCGCAAAATGCAAAACAAAATGTGATAAAATCGGAAAGGAGTTAACTAAGGCTTATTATATGCACGACTTCATACAACAGTTCAGGCAATTACAGCTCGCTTCTCCGCGCGTCGGACTCCACAATATCGACGGACACAACGCGGAGTACGGCAATTTGAGTCGACACAATAAGAGCTGTTACATGCACATAGCCTCGGATTACAACGAGGATATTATGCATACGTACTGGGTTTACAGGTCAAAAGACATGCTCGATTGCTCATACTGCTTCGATTGCGAGTTGTCTTACGAGTGTACCGACTGCGCAAAATGTTATAACTGCGACTACTGTCAGGACTGCTTGAGCTGCACGGACGCAAGCTATTGCTACGGTTGCGTCGGATGTAATAACTGCATTGGATGCGTTGGATTACGCCATAGTGAGCTGCATATTTTTAACAAAAAATTCACAAAAGAAGAGTTCGAAAAACGCAAAAAAGAACTGACGCAGCATGAGATAGAAGCAGAGACGGCGAAGCTGGAACAGACAACTCCTCGACTGTACACACACACGCTGCATAACGAAAACTCAACAGGTGATTACATATTTCACGTGAAGAACTGCCACGCTTGCTACGACACGAATTACGCAGAAGACTGCGTGTATATAGACGGAGGCGTAAGCGGATTTACGGACTGCGTGGACTGCTCATTCTTCATGGACTCGGAACTGTGTTATGAATCTGTAAGCGTCACCGGCTATAATCTCAATTTTTGCTACATATGCTGGGAGTGCACGAATTTGGAATTTTGCGAACTATGCTTTGGTTGCCAAGACTGCTTTGGATGCGTCGGCCTCAAGTCAAAGGAGTTCCACATATTGAATCAGCCATATTCAGAGTCCGAATATCACAAGAAGGTGCGAGAACTAAAGGAAGAACTGAAATCGCAAAATCTATATAATATGGATATAATGAAGGCAGCTTACCCAGTAGAGGACAGTTGTATTAACGAGCATCTATGATAGAAAATGCAACAAATGTGATGTGCAGATCAAGACAACTTGTTCGCCTGAGAGGCCAGAAATAGTTTATTACAGAGAATTGCTATTTAAAAGAAATCTACTAAACCATGTCAAAATCTTGTAAAAACTGCTCGGCGGCTTTCGAAGACACCAAAGAGGATTTGGAGTTCTACGACAGAGTTTCACCTGTGATAAACGGGATCAAATATCCGATTCCGGCACCAACATTATGTCCTGACTGCAGGTTGCAAAGACGCCTTGTTTGGCGCAACGAAAAGAGCCTATATCGAAATAAGTGCGACAAAACAGGGCAGGAAATTATTTCGTGGATTGCTCCCGATAAACCGCAAAAAACATACAAAAAAGATGTTTGGTGGGGTGACACATGGGATGCACGAAGTTATGGACGAGATTTTGACTTCGAGCGTCCATTTTTTGATCAACTTGAAGAGCTTATAAAAGAGGTACCATGGTTAGACATGCTTACCGATAACACATTCAATAGTGATTATGTGAACTACTGCAACAACGCAAAAGACTGTTACTTGATTTACGCGAGTAACAATAACGAAAGCTGTATGTACAGCAGTTATATATGGGATTGTGATGACTGTATCGATTGTTTGCAGGCTTTTGATTGCGAACTTTGTTACTCATGCATAGATGTCAATAACTGTTACGGATGTAAGTACAGCAAAAACTGCACTAATTGTAATAACTGCACTTTTTGCGAGAACTGTCAGGGCTGTAATGACTGCTTTGGATGCGTGAATTTGGTGAACAAAAAATATTGTTTTCAAAATGAGCAGCTTACAAAAGAAGAGTATGAGAAAAAACTAGCGGAGATGCAGCTTGATTCGTATGCAAAAACAAAAGAAATCAGGGAGTTCTTCGCCAAGCATAGGCTCGAATTCCCTATGAGGTTTGCCCAGATTGTAAATTGCGAAAATTGCACAGGCAACGCCCTCAGGAATTCAAGTAACACGCAAGAAGCATATGACTCCTCAGATATCGAAGATAGCAAATGGGTAATGATAGGCGCCGACGTCAGAGATTGTTACGACATAAGCGGCTGCGAGAAACTCGAACTTTGCTACAACACAGTGGTTGTCGGGATACCGGCAACGCGAGTGCTTTTTTCCGCATATACGTGGAAAGGTATTAACGAAGTACTCTACTCAGTCCTGTCTCCAGGCGCACAAAACTGTTTTGGATGCGCCTCGCTGTACAAAGGCCAATATTGCATACTAAATAAGCAGTACACAAAGCAGCAGTACGAGCAGCTTGTACCAAAGATCATTGAGTATATGCAAAAGACAGGTGAGTGGGGGGAGTTTTTCCCAGCAACTCTATCGCCGTTTGACTACAATGAGACTATCGCAAACGATCATTTTCCAATGTCTCGCGAGCAAGTACTGGCGAAAGGATGGAGATGGAGGGATGCTGACAAAAAAGAGTACATGCCAACGGATTACCAATTGCCTGATAGCATTACAGAAGCGTCAGACGAAGTGTTGCAACAGATATGCGGATGCGAGACATGCGGAAAAAACTACAAGATAATCGCACCCGAACTAAAGTTCTACAAGAGGCACAACATACCGGTTCCGAAAAAGTGCTCAGACTGTAGGCACGAAGATCGGATGAAGATGCGAAATCCGAACAGGCTTCATTCACGCAGCTGCGCAAAATGCGGATGCGAAATCAAAACAACATATGCCCCAAGCAAGCCTGAAATAGTCTATTGCGAGAGCTGCTACTTGAAGGAAATCTACTGAGGTATGGAGTTTGCCTGACGGGAAGGGGCTCTCTTTTAGCGTTTCGTGCAGTCCTCCTTTCAAAAATCCGCGGTTGCAATCTACTTTCTCGCCCTTAGGCTGTTGCTTACAACGCTAATTGAGCTAAAACTCATAGCGAGGCTTCCGAAAATCGGCTGCAAGAAACCAAGCGCTGCAACTGGAACGAAGATGATGTTGTAGAAGAAAGCCCAGAAGAGATTTTGCTTAATGATCGAGTAAGTTTTGCGTGAAAGCTTGATCGCGCTGGCAACTTTCTGCACATCACCTTTGACCAAAACCATGTCGCCGGTTTCGATCGCGACATCTGTACCGGTGCCGATAGCAATGCCAAGGTTGGATTGCGCCAGTGCGGGAGCATCATTGATACCATCACCGACAAAAGCCACGAATTTTCCGTCTGCCTGAAGACTTTTTACGATGTCGGACTTGCCTCCGGGCAGTACTCCGGCAAAATACTTATCAATACCAAGTTCCTCTGAGATAGCGGCGGCGGTTTTCTCATTGTCTCCAGTCAGAAGAACGACTTCTATACCCATTTTGTGTAGAGAGGAGATAGCATCTTTAGCGGTACTTTTTGACGTATCACGAATGGCAAAAAGTCCAATCGCCTTGTCTCCATGAGATACAAAAGAAACGGTTTGCCCTTTTGAAGCGAACTTATCTGCGGCTGCTTTGAGATTCGCGCTGATTTTGACACCTATCTCTTCCATTAGCTTGTCATTGCCAAGAGCCAGTGAAGTATTATGAGCTTTGCATTTAGCAATGAGTCCCATTCCACCCTTCTCTTTGAACCCATCAAGCTCAGTCAAACCGGCATCTTTGGATTGAGCATAGAGCCCAATGGCGCGAGACAAAGGATGATGCGAACTCACTACTAGACTGTGAGAAACTTTGAGGAATTTCTCCTCGGGAAAATCGTCTACAAATATGTCGGTAACTTTCGGCTTACCCTCTGTGAGAGTGCCGGTCTTATCAAAAACAACCATATTTACTTTGCCGGATTTCTCCAAAGTCTCACCATTTTTGATCAGGATTCCCATATTCGCGCCGGCCCCGGAAGCGACCATGATTGCGGTAGGCGTCGCAAGACCAAGAGCACATGGGCAAGCAATAATAAGGACAGCAACAGTTGGTAAAATGCTAGCTTCAATATCCCCAGTTATGGCGTACCAAATGATAAAAGTCACGGCAGCTATGCCAAGAATAATAGGAACAAAAACGCCGGACACTTTGTCTGCCAGATGTTGAATTGGAGCTTTGGAGCTTTGTGCGTTTTCGACCATCTGGATGATCTGCGCGAGGACGGTGTCTTTGCCCATCTTGGAAATTTTTACCTTGAGTTGGCCATCAAGATTGATCGTAGAACCAAAAACATCATCAGAAACATTCTTGTAAACAGGCATGCTTTCACCAGTCAACATCGCTTCATCGAGACTGGCTTCGCCATCAATAATTTTGCCGTCAAGAGGCACTTTTTCGCCACTTCTGATTAAGACAATGTCACCAACTCGTAGGTCTTCGATATCAACCTCTTCTTCTTTCCCATCAACGATGCGTACAGCTTTTTTGACCTGTAATTCAAGCAACTTCTTGATTGCCTGACTGGCTTTACCCTTGCTTTTATGCTCAAGCCATTTCCCAAGATTGATGAATACAACTATCAAAACCGCAGTCTCAAAATACGACTCTTTTCCTGCGAAAAGCGCCCAGATACTATATATAAGAGCTGTCAGAGTACCGATGCTGATAAGGCTGTCCATATTGAACTGCAGATGACTCAGTTTCTTCACGAAACTGATATGGAAATGTCGTCCAGCAATCAACACAACGAAAACAGAGAGAATCATTGCGGCAAGATTGAGAGCATAAGAGCCCATAACGAACATAGTCACAAAGACAGGAGCTCCCAAAATAGCGGACATAAGAAATCTATGGAAATATTTCCGAGCTTCATATTCCGGTCCGGATTTGGATTCATCGGTGACAATGTCGTAGCCCGCACTACGGACGGCTTTCTTGATGTCGTCAAAGGACAAAGCGGTCTCGTCAAACTCAACGTATGCTGTGCCATTCGCATAATTGACATTTGCACTTAAGACGCCTTTCAAATCCGAAAGAACACTCTCGTTAATCTTTGCGCAACTCGCGCAAGTCATGCCGGATATCTTGAAGTTAATTTTTTCCATAGTGTGTACTTGGTTAAGAAAAGTTTTATTCAACAACAGTGAAATTGCCACCTACCATCCCCATCCAACAGCTAAAAGACATATCGCCGACCTCGGTAGGAGTAAACTCGATAATGTTCTCGCCTTTTTCCAGGTTGAAATCTAAGCCGAGTTCAGGGATGACAAGTTCGGAGATACATCCTGATACATTTTGACCATCGATAATCCATCTCACGGGTATGTCTTTTTGGATAACGAAATTGCTAGGTTCAAAAGTCCAATTTGCAGTCATGTAAATCTCCTGATATCCATCTTCGCTAATTACAACCTTGTTAGGGGCATCAGTTGACGGACTTTGGAAAGGATCGAACCCGACTCCATAAAGACGTAGACCGTTATTAAGCGAATACAAGCCGAAAATAAGGATCAAAATTCCGATAAATCTTTTGAAAGTTTTTGCCTTAATATCTTTGGCGTAACTACTTCCGATACCAATCCCGAGTAGCACGGGGAAGGTGCCAAGGGCAAAAGCTCCCGTCATCATAGCTCCGCTGACAAAACTCCCGGATGCTATAGCCGAGAGTTGAACGCCTTGAGTAAACCCGCATGGCAAGAAAAAAGTTATGCCGCCAAGCAGGAGCGGCGCGGCGGCATGTTCCGCCTCCTGCAATGCGCCAAACTTAGAGGAAAAACGCTTGGGCATATGGAATCCGAGAGTGGTGATATTTGGTACGATATCGAGGATTTGCAGCCCTATATAAAGCATCACAATGCCGATTAGAAAAGTGAGATAGCTTGTAAATCCAAGGGATAAATTGAACAAAGACCCCACAAGCCCGAGAAGGCCTCCAAGCACAACGAACGTCACGAATCTACCGAGATGAAAAAGTAAATGAGGTTTTGCATGCGCCAACAGAGGATGTTTGTGGTCGGGCGCAATCTTGTAAGTGCTGCCAAAACTAACGACAATGCCTCCCACAAGAGCAAGACAAGTAGATACGGAAGCGACAAGACCAAGGAGCAGCGAGACTATCACTCCGGCATCTTCACCAACCGAGGGGAAATATTGATACAACTTGGCCTCATCCAAAATCCATGCAACTATTCCGAAAATAGCGACAATTAAAAACATCTCAATATAATCAGTGAGCGTATTCGCATGCTTCTTTTTGGATTTCGCAGCCTCCTCATTCTCAAGCACCTCGTATCCGCGCTCTTTTATAATGCTGTGTACCTGCTTCAAACTCGCCTCGTCGACATAAGAGAGGTCTATAGTCCCTTTTTTATGAGATATATCGTGGACGTCGACTCCTTTTATTTTCTTGAAGTCATGCTTGAGAAGCATCTCACAGCTGGTGCAATGCATGCCGTGCACATGTACTGTTATATTTTTCATAAAGTTGTGATTTTATTTCTTATTGGAAAGATTAAATATACGCATTAGTTCTCCGATCATCTCCTCTTCGCGTTTTTTGTTGTTAGTGGATAGAGCAGACTTGAAACAACAACTAAAGTGGTTTTTGAGTAGAGTCGATTGAGCGGAAGAAAGCAGACCTTGTACCGCACGAACCTGCTGGATTATGTCTACGCAGTACTGTTCGTCCTCAGTCATCTTCGTGACTTTTTCAAGCAGGCTTGCAGCTTTTTTGAGAGCTATCATAGTTGCTTTCTTGTGTTCGGGTATCATGTTTTCCATGTTAAATGAATAAATCGACAACATCATCGGCCTCAACATCACTCATGTCAATTATGACATTGCCATCGACAACCTCTAAGTCGGGGTTGATAGGGCCTGGGTTGCAACCACCTTTTTCCGTGGCGATTTTAGCCATCGGATATTCATTCCCACAAGTATTGCAAACCATATTATCGCCTTCTTGTCTGAACCCAAGGTTGGAGCCGAAACAAACTTGGCATGCATTCGCTGCTGCGCGATAGCTTCCATCAGAACTTTGTACTACAAAGAAAAACACAGGTTTCCCATCAATATCAACATTGTAATAGTGTGCATTGCCATCGTTGACGGCTGATTCTGCTACAACAAGTTGACCGCCTGTAGGGACGAGAGTCTCGCCGGCATCGCCATAAAAATCGGGGAAGTCTGGGTTGACCGTATCCAAGACGCTTGAGTCCGAGACTCCCGTCTCAGAAACGCCAGTAGTAGTAGCCTCTTGAGACGATGCGCAACCAATGGCAAAAATAACAGTAGAGATAAGCAGAAGTAGAAGAATCTTTTTCATCGAAGTGGTTGATTAAAATATTAATTTTGAAGGATCGAATACGAAGAAGTATCCAAGCAAAAGCATGACAATGCCACCTATAAGGAGGCAGTAACGCGTGTATTTAGTGGTTAGATGCAAGTATTTGAAGCTCCATATTGCGATGCCAAAAACAATAAGATCATCTATCATATAGAATAGAGTATATATCAGGATATATACCTGCCTCATGAGACTATTTACATAATTGAGTTCAAGGACTTTTGTAAATGCCTGAGGAATACCAATGGAACACGCGAACTCGATTATATTGACGGAGAAAGCCACGCCAAGGATTGAGAAGAATACGCCTATGCTCAGAGGGGAATTGACCATCTTTTTGATCTTTTCCGTGATGCGATCCTTGTGCTTGGAAGTGGTCACCTTGCATTCGTCGCCTTTGTTTCTAAAAAACTCCCATAGGAAGAAAGCGCCTGCTCCAATCGAAACAACTCCGATGATTGGAGTTACGATTTGGTCGAGCTTCACGAAATCCCATGTCGTATACCAGAAGTTCAGTATTAGGTAATACATGATCGTCTCGGCAGCTATAAAAATACCGGCCAATATAAGCATTTTTTTTCTAGATCCGGTTTGAGACAAAAACACAAGAAACATAACCAGCACCCACATTGCACACGGATTAAATCCGTCGACAAAGCCGAGTATGATGGCAAGCACAGGAATTGAATAATCCTGGAAGTCGATAGTACCCAGCCAAGGAAGATGTATAAGGAGGCCATCGTCGTCATTGTTACTTGTAGGAGCCTCGTAGTCTTCGAAATAGCTGCTTTCTGTAAGCTGTGACGCTAGTTCTATCATGTATTCTCCCGTAGTTTCGGCACTTTCAAAACCTTGCAGTATGCGGTCTCCGATTAATATTGTAGGGGTAGCTCTAGGCAAATCGTTTTCGCCTGTAAACTCGGTAAAAAAATCATAAGTATCGGGATCAGCTAAGTCGTAATATTTAGGCTGTACATTTGGAAGTCTTTCGGCGAAATCCGTCTCCAAAAACTCTTTCAGCTCTACGCAGTGGCTGCAGTCATCGCGAGTAAAAGCGGAAAACTCAATAACATCATTAGATGCAATGGCGGCTACGGGGAGCATCAGCCATAGCGCGAGCCCAAGAATAAAAAATATCTTTTTCATCACTGCGAGTTAAAAGCGAACATACCTACACCTAGGGTATAGGTATGCACAAAAAGAGTCAAGCGCATTTTTTGAAAAGGTCCAGAAGTGCTAAAATGCATACGGTCACCTTTAAGCTTCGACATGGACATTCTCGATTTCATCAAGCAATTCCAAAAGCTCTACCACGAGTCTCCGCAGGTTTCTCATTGGACGCGCCAGAGCGAAAACTGCGATTACGGAGATATTACGGTAGTATCGAAAGATTCTTACATGTGTTTTTGGAGCTCGAATTTGGAAGGTTGTTTTTATTGCAGCGAATCACGCAAGAATCTTCACTGCTCCGACTGTACGTTCTGCGAAGAGTGTGAGCTTTGTTACGAGTGCGTTGACTGCAGTAATTGTTACGGAGGCGATTATTTACAGGACTGCAAGCAATGTAGTGACTGCAGCCATTGTTACTACTGCATAGGATGCTCGGACTGCTATGGCTGCGCAGGCCTCACCCGCAAGAAATACCACATTTTCAATAGTCCGTATTCAAAAGAAGAGTACGAAAAAAAGATCAAAGAGTTAACTCAGGAGGAAACTAGGCAAAGCTTCCATAAGGTGCAACTGGAAACTCCACGTGTTTTCATGCATCAAATGGACAACGAAAATTGTTTCGGAGACTACTTGTTACACTCAAAAAATTGCTACTGGTGTTTTGACAGCTATTTGTGCGAAGACAGCATGTATATATTCAACGCAAACCTTGAGCGAGGGACGAAAAACTCTCTGGATTGCGGTCCTATAGCCAACACACTCGAGCATTGCTACGACTGTGCTTATATGGGATACCTTTTCAATTGTAATCACATATACTGGTGCGACTATCTGCATGACTGCGAATGGTGCAGTAATATCTGGACATCAAACCACTGTTTTGGCTGCGTATATCTGCAAAAAAAAGAGTACCATTTCCTCAACAAGCCGATGCAAAAAGATGAGTATGAAAAACTCACAGCTCAAATCAACAAGGATCTATATGCGATGGGAATCCAGGATTTGTACGGACTTGTGAACTACTAGGAGCTGTTCATAGTTCCTAAACGCAAACTAACCTTCCACTTCACCTTGTCACTTGATACAATAACTAACACTAAGATTTTCTTTAAAAATTCAACTTAAAAATGACGAAGAAAAAAACAAAAGAGAAAAACGTTTCTCCTCCAAAAACAAAGCAAAAGGCCACTCAGAAGAAGAGTAGTATGCAGCCAAAAATAATATATGGGATGATGTTATTCGTAATATTAGCGGCGTTAGGGCTATTAGGTTATTTCATTGTAGTCAAACTCCTTGAGCCGACTAATTTGGCCAGCATATTGCCAGAGGAACAGACGGTTGGATTTGTCACTGTCGATATCTATGACCTGGCTACGAATGGAAATTTGCCAGCAGACTACATGTACAGCCCCGAAAGTATAGAAAGTACAGTAGCTATGTACTTGGGCCAAGAGAGCTTTGACCTTGCACAAGAGTGGTTTGGTGGACAGGCAGCAATGGCAATGTTGATGGGTACAAATCAAGAAACATCAAGCGTGTATTTTTTTGAATATTCAAACAGAGCACTCGCAACGGATTTCCTGAAGTCCCTTACAATGCCGGAAGAAGAGATAGAGAAGACGGATTATCAGGGTACCACTATTTATAGCTATCCTCTCGGGCAAAATTTCTCAGCAACATTCGCAGGTAGCTATCTTGTGATTGCAGAGGAAATAAGCGATCTAAACCTGATTATAGATACGGCGTCCGGAGACTCGTCAAGCCTGAAATCTTACTCGTACTACAATAAGGTGGCCGATAATTTGCCTTACAATGCAACTGCTATAACTTTTTGGGATATCAAAAAATATCCGAATATTGCAGAGAGTTATGTGCCTATTTACGAGATAGTCCCGGAGTCGCTTATAAGTCCTGTGCTAGCAATTTTCCCTGCATTTGGAGCTGCAATGCAAACGTCGGAGGATGGTCTGTATGTGCAAACATACACTGCGGTTGAGAAGGAGCTCCTCGGAGGCAATTCTTATTTTAGTTTCCCGGATAAGTACAGGGCGAATCTTGCTCAGTATTTGCCGGAAGGCGAGGCTATTTTCTGGGGTGGTCACGATCTATATAGCCAAACGCAAAGACTTCTGGAAATTTTTAACGAATTTCAAGAGTCGGCAGGTGTTATTTTCGAGGCTGTCTTGAGGGCGAAAGCGCAAGAATATTTTGGCGACAACATCAGCCTTCAGTACGACATCTATCCTTTGCTTGAAAACGAATACGCACTCTCAGTATATATCGACGAAGAAGGTAACAAAGATTACCTTTGCATGCTGGACTTGGTGAGTAAGGACGACAAACTGATACACATAGACACCCTCAAGAAGGGATTCCTTGAGCAGCAAATTTATAGCGAACCTTATGTACAGACTTACACATTGGAAGATGGAACTACGGGCAAAGAAATCGTCGCGGATCTGGCAGAGATATTGAGCTCTGATCTGACTTACGAAGACGTAGACATTACGATGTTTTATCTCTCCAACGAAGAGACTCTTGGTTACATGACGCTTTTCGCGAATACATTTGCTTTCTCAACAGACCTAGACATCCTAAAACACTCAATAGATCTTATGAAAGGGCCGGATGGCAGCTTGAGCGCAAGTACGGATATGGATGCAATTAACGCAATTATGAGATCGGCAGACGAAGCGAGTTACATTAACTTGGAAGATTTCCGAGACTCTGCAATGTGGGGGATGGACTTTTTCAGCGGGTTTTCCGGTATCAGTTCGACAAAGAATGTATTTGACGACGGAGTGGCAACTTTCCACTTATTAATCCAATAGCTAAGTGGCGCAGCGGATAATCACATTGCCGGATGATAGTGAAATAAAACAGGGTGGTAATCCTGAAAGCTCTCCACATATATTGAATTTGGACAAACCGATTAAGACGGCAAACAGCAGAGTTACGGATGTGATTTCGATAGGCGAGGACAGGAAACAAACGCAGATCATAGCGAAAAAACAGAGACAAAACTTGTTTCAAAAAAGCGAAGTAGTAAGGATGGGCGCGATAGCGGTAACAATGGTGCTGCTTCTCAACCTTGCACAAGTAGGTTCTAACGCGCTAACTACAAAAGACGAAACATTGAATGCGGCTTATGCCGGCGTTGAGAGTTTGATGGACATCGATCCGAACGATATGGAGCAAACAGGAGAAGCTTTTCAGGCTGCTCTTGTACAGTTTGAAATAGCCGAAAATACGATTTGGTATCTAACAGATCAGGACGGAGAAATCATGGATTCTAACAAGTATCTTAAGACGGCAAAAAATCTGCTTGATGCAGGAGGCTCAATATCAAGCGCGGGACAATACTTCGCACTCTTTGTAACGGACGTAAAAGATGTATCGCAGAACCTTTTTGCGGACATGGAGGAAGGAAAACCTTCGATAACGGAAGCATTGGAAACCGCATACAACTCTTACTTGGTCGAAGCGTATGCGGAGCTGATGCAAGCACAGGAGTATCTTGGAGAGGTAGACGCGAGTACTTTGCCTGATGATTATGAAGAAAAAGCGGTATTTTTAGCAGAGCAGATAACTAATCTGAATTCTTTTCTAGAGAAGCTCTCTAGTAATTTCCCTACAATCCTGGGTCTCCTTGGAGATGCATATCCACAGAAATACATGGTGCTTCTGGAGAACAACAGCGAATTGCGTCCGGGAGGAGGATTCATAGGTAGTTTCCTTCTCGTAGATTTGAACGACGGGTATATCGAGAATATGGAGTTCCACGATGTCTACGAATACGATGGACAGTTCAACGAATACATAGAACCTCCGGCTACGGAGATAGCCTATCTTACATGTTGTTGGGGGCTGCGTGATGCGAACTATTCGCCGGATTACAGCGTCTCTTCGGCTGCTACTCAGTGGCTTTTTGAAAAAGAAGGAGGCCCAACGGTAGATCATGTGGTAATGGTTGACCTTGATTTCGTATCGGGTTTGATTGATGCAATTGGATCTCTGTATGTTGAGAGCCTTGGTGGCGAGCTCACGGGAGATAATTTCGAGCTTGTGATAAGCTATATTGTTGAGTCGAAACTGCGTGGTATTGATGATCCGAAGTCAGTATTGGAAGACGTCATTCCTCTGCTAAAAGCCGAAATAACCAAGCCGGAAAACTTATTTGCGGTAATGGGAGAACTTCTATACGCCGCACAGGCGAAACATGTCGCTGCATACAGCACAAACGAAGAAGCGCAGTCACTTTGGCAGGGCATGAATATAGATGGAGAACTGTATTTACCAGGCGGCAATGAAGACTATTTGTTGGTCACAACGAGTGGCATAGGCGGGAACAAAACCGACAGATACGTGTATCAAGATATAACACACAAGACACTTATATCTCAGGATGGATCACTCTTGGACAAACTGACTATCACGCGCGAACATACATGGGATGAGGAGGTCAGCGCATGGCAGATTGCAGAGCTTGGAAGCTTCGGCTTTGAGGAAATATCGGACACTGTAAGAAACATCCTTGGTTCGGGAACAAACGTTGCAGGCATCAGGATCTACGTTCCAAACGGCGCGACCATTGAATCAAGTACAGAAGACATCGAAGCGCTGTATGACGAAGACTTAAATCTCAATTATTTCTATGTGGTCATGAGTACCGAGCCAGGCTCAACTTCGCAGCTGGAAATAACTTACTCTCTGCCTTTCTCAATGACGCTGGATCCGGTTGATGACTACTTCCTATATGTAGAAACTCAACCCGGAACAATCAACACGACTTTTACCAAGGAGATCATCGCCCCCAACTTAAACAACAACTCTCTTTACCCTCAAGAAGAGCTGACGGAGCAAGCTGACTTAAGCTACAAGATGCAAACAGACCTGGATCATGTAATTCACCTCGGAGGCGTATTCAGCAAATAGAAGGGAAAAACTAACTCGCGCGAAGCGCTCCATTGCTACTCACTATCTCTTACTGACTACTGACTACTGACTACTATGCAAAAAATACTACTCAAAGCACAGCGCAACGAAATCACTGAGCATTTTATCTACAAAAAACTCGCTCGCTCTCTGAAAAATGAACACAATCGCAAGATTCTGGAAGAGATATCTAGAGATGAACTGAAACACTATAACTTTTGGAAAACATATACAAAGCAGGATGTGAAGCCGGTTAAGTTTATGATCTTTGCATACGTCATGATAGCAAAGATCTTCGGACTGACATTCGGCATCAGACTGATGGAAAAAGGTGAGACAATGGCTCAAGTGAACTACAAAGAAATCGCAAAACACATCCCCGAAGCTGCAAAAGTCGCGGAAGACGAAGACAAGCATGAACAAGCGCTTATAGAAATAATTCACGAGGAGAAGCTGAATTACATAGGTTCAATGGTACTCGGGCTTAATGACGCGCTGGTAGAGCTCACGGGAGCACTTGCGGGATTCACGCTGGCTCTCCAAAACACGCACCTAATAGCCGTCACAGGAGGTATTACGGGAATAGCGGCGTCTTTATCAATGGCAGCATCGGAGTATTTGTCTACAAAAGCGGACGACAGCGATCAGGATCCTGTGAAGGCATCTGTCTACACAGGGCTGGCATACGTCTGCACGGTAATTATATTGATAACGCCATATCTGGTATTTGAGAATTACTACCTCGCACTTGGAACAGCGCTTACAAGTGCGGTGTTGATAATACTTGTCTTCACATTCTATCTGTCGGTAGCCAAGAACTTGCCTTTTAAGCGGCGTTTCTTTGAGATGGCTGGAATAAGCCTAGGAGTCTCTGCACTAACATTCGTGATAGGGTATATCATTCAGGCTGTGTGGGGAGTTCAGGTTTAGGATGCTCGAATTTATTGACGACATTGGAAACTTCTCGGAAACAACTTGGGAATTTGACGTTAGACGAATCCAGGCGAACAGATGAAGTAGTATCATCATCGACAAAAGATAGAACGAACTTAAGTAGGTCGTGATCGGTAAGATCACTCTTTGACATACCCCATTCGATCGTAAAATGAGCTTCTCCTGCGTCCGTGACTGTTCCGGATTGCCGCGGGTTTGCACTAAGCCCTATGGCAGCGGCACGTGCATAGATATCTGCAAGCACGCCGTCTTTCTTTTGGTCCGCGACAAAACTTAGTTTAAGGGGAACACTTCGATCAAAATAAAGCGCCAAGATTTTCAGTGGGTCAAAATTCCCACTTCCAATACGCCTAAGCATCTCAGCCCTTGCGTTTAGGTACTTCTCAGATGAGAATTTACTGTCTGTAATAGTCCGGTGTTTGTTGGATAAATTTTTAGATAAATCAGTATTCAGGCGCTGGAAACGACGTTCTAATGGTGAAATCACCTCCGGAACAACTTCATGTTTGAGTCCAATCGTGACATCACGTAATTCAGAGAGTTGGGATTCAATTAAGGCGTCATTTTGCTCTTCAATTGGGTCGACGCCCAATATATGCATACAGGCAAAAATTATCATCTCTCGGTCATTAATCCCTAATACAGGACCAATAATTGTTTCCAAATAAGCCAAAGCTCGATCAGTATGTGCCTTTACACGATCTTGCTCCAAGGAGGTATCAGTTCGATATATGCCATCATGTAAGGTAGAGTCTTTGAAGAATCTGGCAGCCATAACTCTGGATCTATCGTCCTCACAGCAAGCAAGTCTAGCTAGTAATCTCGGCTCGGGTACAGGAGTGGTGGCATTATTAATCAGAGCAAAATCTCCGTCATCGAGTCTGCCAAGCAATCTCGACGGCCATGTAGTATATCGTGATGTACTAGGGCTTAAACCGGTCGATGCGCGAGGATATCTTCTGCGTACAGAATCGCCATGTGTGAAAGCTTCCGCCCATCTGGAGAGAGGCAAATGAGCAGCAAGGTCTAGACCCGTAGCTCCATCAGGCAATAACACTGTTCTCCTGGGCCCGTCGGAAGTATCTGTAGTAACGGCCATAACTTTTCTAAAAACGTACCTCATTACAGCTTTCAGAATAGGAACTCCAGCTTCTTCGGCATCAGCCTGGGCTTGTAAGAGCCAACCCTGCATATGCTCAGGGATAGGATGATCCTTGGTCATATTACCGACTCGAGACAAAGCCTCGTCAGTCGAGGTATTCACTCTGACTTGCACAGCGCCACCAAGAGCGTCATCTTCAAGGTACGCAAGTTTACCCATTGGAGCCTGATCCTGATACGATGGGATTGGGCCAAAAGAGCTTGTAAGATTTGGCCTGACGGCAGCTATGAGTTGCTCCATGGTGGGATCTATAAGCGTTCGATCATCAACAAGAACTAGTACATGGAATAGCGGGTCAGCCTCAGGGATTTCGGGAGTGTAGGTAGGGTCATCAAGCTTCGACAAATCGACATATTGTTCAAGAGGAGTCGGTACGATTTTCATTGATACCGCAGGTCCAGTCGAACTGGCACAAGCAGCGAATTTGGAGCTCCACTCAGCTATGATATCATCGAAGCAGCCACTTGATGAGTCGACATCGGAATCAGGAGTAGGGTTACCGCATACACCGGAGAGCCTGCTCAAAAAAGACGGTCTCCCCGAAGGATTGTTAATGCCTAAAAAGCTCAAAATTCTCTCTCTTTGCAGCTTATTATAATCGGCTCTAACGCTTTTGCCATCTACATCGTCAAAGAAATCAATGCCACCTCCAACCAGATCAATATAAGCTTTTTCAAGTGAATGAGCTCGTGCAACAACGGCATTCGGAACAATCATGCGACGCCATTTTGCTCTTCCGCGCTCAGCTCCAAGGCCTATTAATGTTTGTGCATTGGAACATTGCTCAAGGGCTTTACAAGAAGCAACATGAGGCCTGTTAAGCATCTCCATG
>MNZJ01000011.1 GCA_001873565.1 Candidatus Peregrinibacteria bacterium CG2_30_44_17
CTTCACAAGCAACAACGGTATCTCCGGTATCGCAAGATGCCTCTAGCTGATTCCATGCACTGTTATATGTGTAGGCGGTGCAGTTGGTAATTGACGATGCGGCATCGTTACAATATTCATTCACGGTATAAAAAACACCAAAAGAATCCGCTGTCATACCACCTGCAACTGTAAGATCGTCCTCTACAGAGAGAGAGCCAAGTACGGAAATTGAGGAGGAAGTAGGTAACAAATTTGATGTTTTGATTGCTGTACCTGCTTGGATGATTCCTTGAGCACGAATCCCACCTGTGGAAGGAGCGGAAGTAGTTCCGATTTTAAGCGAGGTGAAATTAGGGGTGACAGCTGTTGGAGTAGCTGCAATAGCAGAGCCAACCAGAGTCATAACAAGTACTCCTGAAAAGAAAGCCGTTAATAGCTTTGCAATTTGAGTATGTTTCTTCATTTGCGGTTTTTGTTATTTGTTAAATCGTATTATTATACCATTTTAATGCTTATGAAGCAATAGCCATGCCAAAGAGACTCCTAGGGCGATTAGACACGGGAGCGAAATAACTTCATGAATTACATAGCCAACCACACAACTTTTGCAGCTTCGCCACGGGTCATATTGTTGCCGGGACCAAAAGTGCCATCTCCATAACCAGAGACAAGACTTTCTTCATAAGCGGTCATAACGTATTTGAAATACCATGCGCTGGCAGATATGTCGTCAAAGACACCTCCTGAGTGAGACCCCCCTGTGTCTATATCGAATCCGTTAATAATAATTTTCATAGCCTCAGCGCGGTTAATGGAAGCATCTGGACCAAAACTGCCATCGTCATATCCACTGACAATGCCGAGCTCATAAGCTCTCTCCAAATATTTCCAATACCAAGAAGTATTCGATACATCGCTGAAATATCCTTGATAAGTCATACCATAAAGGTTCTCATCAAGAGATTCGACAACTATTTTTACTAATTCCGCACGAGTAATGTCCTGATTAGGTCGCATGCCGTCATCGTAGCCCTTGATGATGCCACGAGATCTCAGCTCATCAAGATATGGAGACGCCCAATGTACATAGATCGTCTTGACGTCTTCCTGCACCTCTCCATCCTCATCTTTCACTTCCAATCTTACAGTGAAATATCCTGTGCCGTCATCACTGTCATAATAGTGTGTTGTAGTATCGCTGTGATTCCAGCTTGTGTCATAGGTAATATCGCTATTGCCGTTGTAATTGAAATCCCATCTGAACCATAGGTCGTCAAAATCCGTTTGGCCGTCATAAGAGGTGGAAGCATCAAAAGTGAATTTAGTTGAGTATGTCCCTTCCTCAGGGTCGACAGAAAATTCAGCATAAGGCGTCGTATTCGAAAGAACAGTAACGCTAACACTGGATTCATCGGTTTGTCCTTCCGGGTCTTTGACCTGTACTATAACGTCGTATGTTCCAGACGAGTCGTAGTAATGTTCCTCGGTTTTGTCATTAGAAAAACTGGTATCCCAACTACCATCTCCTTCCCAGTCCCACCTGACTTCAAGGTAAGTTGACTTATATTGATCGTCAGAGGACGCCCCTGCATCAAACGAGAATTCGACGCCAGAAGTGGCTTCATCATTATCTACAGTGATAGATGCATAAGGTGCGGTATTTGTAACAACACGGATATCATAAGATGCTTCAGACACATTGCCGGCAGTATCACGCACTTCCAAGGTAACCTCATACTCGCCGGCTGCAAGAAATTGATGATACGCAGTCTTTTCGGTAGACCAGGTGGTATCAAAGTCGCCATCTCCCTCATAGTCCCATCTCACTTCAAGATAGCTGGAGTAGTCCTCCTCATCAGAAGAGTAAGAGGCATTGAATTTAAACTCTGTAGCTGTAGTTCCAACATCTTTGTCGGCAAGATGAGTATCTGAGGTAATGCGAATTTGTGCATCAGGAGCTGCCCCTTCCTCTGCTATGGTAATCGATAGACGCGCCTCGTCAGTCAGCCCATCACTATTTCGCACCTGCAAAATGACTTCATATGTGCCGGGAGTACTGTATTTGTGATCGGCAGTCTCCTCAGACGACCAATCTGTGTCAAATATGCCATCTCCTTCAAAATCCCACCTGTATTCATCATCACCATTAAAAGAGTCCTCAGCGGAGAAATAGAATCTTGTGTTTTCATCGCCACTTGATGGCCAAACTTTTGCAGAGGCTTCTGGGTAGTCCGACGAATGGACTGTAATTCTGCCACCGCTTAACGCTCCATCATATTCATAGCCGCGAATTTCGGTCGTGGTGCCATCAGGAGCGGTCACTTCCAGTACTGGCATGTAAATACCATTGTCTCCATAGCTGTGATCAATAGTCTCGGAACTTATGTAATCTGTATCAAAGTCACCATCATCATCAAAATCCCATCTGTACTCAAATGCGTCTAAGTCGGTTCCATAACTAGCGGTTGTGTCTATATCGAACTCAAAGACGGTCTCGGTATCTCCTTCTTCCGGACTAACAGTAAATTCCGTTTCGTATGAAAGTTCGTTGTCTACATCGACCTGACTCCAAGCTTTATCGGTATAACCATCGGCGTCACGTACTTCGACCTCTATTTGTTTAGTGCCATCATCTGTGTACTGATGAGTAACGGTTGCGTCATCATCCCAATCGGTCCACGACTCTTCTCCGGCATTGAAATTCCATCTGTATTCCAAGGTTGAACCAAAGCCACGACTGTCAACAGACTGCGATGCATCAAAAGTAAAAACGGTACTGAAGGAGCCTTTGCTAGGGGAGGAAGTTATAGAAGCCTCTGGCCCAAGATCGCTTGCGAAAGCCAATGCAAAGATCGAGATTAGGAATAAGAAAAGAATAGAGCGTGCGAGATTTTTCATAAACTACTAAGTAATCTAATAAGCCTTAGCAAAATATACGCGGTTTTTGGCATCACTGCCACAAAGTACACATTTGCACTTAACCTCTTCTTCCTTAATGACGCGAATTGTAGCCTTGGTCTCCTCTTGAATCTTGATTTCACAATCTTCATTGCCACACCATCCTGAGAGAATGAATCCGCCATGTTCTTCAAGAACTTTTTTGAACTCATCATAAGTGTCAGCAGATCTGGTATTTTCCTCTCGGTATGCTAGTGCTTGGGCGAACATATTGTCTTGAATTTCTTTGAGAAGCTTAGGAACTACTGTGAACAATTGAGAAAGCTCGCAAGTAGTCTTCTCTCCGGTGTCACGTCGTGCAACCACGCAAGAACCGTTCTCCAAATCCCGAGGACCTATCTCAATACGAATAGGCACACCTTTGACCTCCCACTCGGCAAACTTATATCCGGGACTGACAGTATCTCGCGCATCAACTTCGCTACGAACGTTTGTAAGGTCGGAAACAACTTGATTACAAGCTGCGAGAACTTTGTCTTTGCTATCATCTTTCAAGATAGGCACGATCACAACTTGCACAGGAGCTATCTTAGGAGGCAGTCTCAACCCTTGCTCATCGCCGTGTACAACAATCAGTGTGCCGATCAGGCGAGTAGAAACCCCCCAGGAAGTTTGCCAAACTCTTTTAAGTTCGCCATTCTCATCTTGGTATTGAATATTAAAAGACTCAGAGAAGGTTGTTCCGAGATTGTGAGAAGTTCCAGCTTGAATAGCTTTGCCGTCACGAGCAAGAGCCTCTGTAGACAACGTATACAGCGCTCCGGCAAATTTTTCACGATCACTTTTCTTCCCAGTCAAAACAGGCAAGGCAAGAAACTCTTTGTCAAAATCCTCATACATCTTAAGCGCGCGATAAGCTTCTTCATCAGCGCCGGCCTTGTCCTTGTGTGCGGTATGTCCTTCCTGCCAAAGGAATTCTGTGGTTCGGAGGAAAGGACGCGTTCTCATCTCCCAGCGAATGATATTTGCCCATTGATTTATTTTTAGCGGTAAATCGCGATGACTTTGTATCCAATCAGCAAAAGTATCATACATTATAGTCTCGGAAGTAGGTCTGATGACCAAGTTTTCAGTAAGTTTTTTGCCACCACCATGAGTTACAACTGCGCACTCGGGAGCAAAGCCTTCCACATGATCTTTCTCACGTTGGAGAAAACTCTCAGGTATCAACAGAGGGAAATAAACATTCTTCACACCTGCCTCTTTGATAAGGCGGTCAAGCTCGGACTGTATGTTTTCCCAAATAGCATATCCATAAGGTTTGATGACCATGCAACCTTTTACTTTCGAGTAATCTGCAAGATCTGCAATTTTAACAACATCAAGATACCACTGTGAAAAATCTTTTGATTGAGAAGTTATTTTCGACATAAGAAAATTTATTTTTTTTAAAAGCCAACTCATTCTAGATGAAAACACGCAAATCTTAAAGTTCTTTTGTTTTTGTACGCAGCGACTCTGCAGGTACGAAGTGCCGAAGCCCTAGCGGAGTACAAAAACAAAAGAACCTACTCTACGACCTTAATCTTGATATTCTCTACGACGTTCGGAATAGTAGGCGCCCATACGGGCCATGATTTGATGTCGACGGTATTTATTTCTTCGAGATTTTGAATATACTCCTCGGCCTCATCAATAGATTTTCCTGCAATATGGTCTTTGATTTTCTTGATTAAGCGTGCGCCACTCTCCTCCTCGGGATCAAGTACGTACTCTTCCACACCTTTGATAGAAGCTGTGATTTTGATCTTCTTAGCACCTCGATCTATATCAAAAACCTCATAATATAGAGAGGATTCATCAATCGATTTAAGTTGTTTCTCGGGACTTTTCTTGAGTTTGAGTTCGCTTCGCAGAATATTAACAAGTTCACTGTAATTGTAAGCTACTCCACTTATTGCCATAGAGCCCGTAACTTCGAAGCTGGGGACTTGATCACCTTCCACATCTGGGATGTATATATCAGGGTCATAAGTATCAAAAGAAAAGTCACCCGTCAGCAGCACAAGATCAGACCCTTGCTCGCTGTTAAGAGCGTCGACTTCTGCCTGTAGCGCCTCCTGTGCGCCGGCATTTAACTCGGACTCTACTCGTGCATACGCAGCATCAAAATCTTCCGGAATGACATATTTGGTTACAACTGTTTTACCACCTGTTAAAGGAGCTGCATTCTCACCATACAGTAGGGATTGGCTGACTTCACGGAGACCGGGAAGGATAAAACGAGTTCCTGAATCAAGATTCCCTCGATCACCAATCACACTGTCATCGCTGTCTTTTTCATCAGCAAGGACAGAGACATCCATAGTGCTTGGACCGGCAGCTGTTGCAGGAGGAATAGTAACAAACTGCTGTGTGCGGAATATAACTCCATCAGGACTTTGCAGGCGAGTAAAAGCCACAAGGCTCCACTCGTAATCAGCCTCATTGTAGAGCGTAATAGTGCCGCTCGCATTTTCACCACTAAAAAGTTCTCCAGTAGCGTCATAAGTGATAGTCACATCCACTACTGTGTCTACATCATATGATGCCAATGTATGAGAAGGATGCGTGTCCAATTCCGCAGAATTCAAATAAGCGTCAGCCAGTGTGATATTCGCGCTAGCCTCGAGTACATTGGACTCTGGGGTAAGATAAACTGTAGCTCCGGGGAGAGCTACGTAAAAGATAATAAGGAGCATCGTGACGCTAATCACAACGAGAGTTGTAAGCGCCTTGCGATTTGGTCCGCCAGGCATAGAAAGGTGTTTGCGCTTTTTCATAATATCCTTGTACTTGTGCCTAATGTCCCAAAGCGTTTTCCACGAAAAATCTCGTTTCGTTTGTTTGAAATTCTTCATCAAGTCCAAGATGGAAATCTTCTTGGAAGGCATCCTGGAAGGGGACAACTCTTCATACTCATTTGTAGATGCCCGTATAGGTTGAATCCTAAGCTCGGGATTCAAAACTTCTCTTGTGACTCTTGATCCGTCATCAATTTTATCAAAAACCTTGATGCCGGCTTGCAAAGCAAGCTTAGTGCCAACAGGATCAGTCGTGATTATATAAATTTCTTTTTCGATATCGTGCAGTTTCCTCTGTAAAATCTTTAAGTTCACAATGCTCTGAATAAGTACAGCTCGCTCAGGGACAACAAGATACATGTCTCGTGACTGTAGCTTCTTAACACGGTCATAGACAGAAGTTATCTCTTCATCAAGCTCAATGTAGATTACCTTTTTTTTGGCAACCTTCTTTATTTCATCCTCATCTTCATGAGGCATACTCTGTTTTTCGTTTTTGTTTTGGTCAGTCATTGTCCGTATTCTACAGTTTACATTCTACAGTTGACATTCTTCCTACACCTGCATCAGCCTCACAACTTTTCGGAGCATTTTTGTCAAAATTTTCTCTTCTCCAGCAAGTTCTAATGCAAGATTGGCGATAGCCATTGGGGTAACGTCTTGTACGTCTTTTAATTTTTTTGTTTCATCAATTATATTACTCACATGTTTAGGTTTTAGAAAGCTAATCTGTGGCTTTCTTGCGAAAGGGAGATTCTTGATCCAATCACGTGAGTCGAGGACTTCTTTGATTTCGGGCAATTGTGAGCCACCACCACACAGATGAATTTGAGATGGCAATATGTCCACACTTACAAATTCGCTTAGTGTCAGCGCAACTCCAGTTAGCCAAACTTCGCAATCGCTCTGCATAGCCTCTTTCACGATCTTATGAGACTGCTTTTCCAGTTTGCCATCAGAATAAGCGATTTTGATCTCTTCAGCTTCTTGGAACGAAACGTTGAGACTTTGCGCCAATCGCTTGGTAAAAGATCGGCCGCCAAGAGTAAACATCTTAGTCCCTTCGACAGCACCGTCGCGTACGACCGCAATATCCGTCGTGCCGCCGCCAATATCTATAAATATTGCACTGAAATTCCCAGTATCTTCATGCCCCATGCACCTAGCAACGGCATAAGGCTCAGCCGTAATCGCAAGCAGGTCCATATCCAGCTCGGCGGCAATAGTTTGCAGCGCTCCAAAATGAACAAGAGGGGCAAAAGCATTAAATACACTCATGACAACCTCCTTGCCTTGGAATCCAACCGGATTCGAAACCTTATATCCGTCAATCCTTACGTCAACTATGGCGGCATTCACAAGCTTAACATCAATCTCATTGTATCCACTTTCGTACGCAAGTTGAGCGCGCACTTGGTCAAAAGCTTTCCACTGTACTTTGTGAACTATATTCTTAAGTTCTTCCAAATTGATTTTTACGCTTGGATCTGAGCGAGTGTATTTGATAGTGGAAGTCGCTCCTTTAACAAGTTCGCCTGCAATACCCATGATAAGCTGCTCGGCATGCACTCCGGCCATCTTTTCCGCTTCGTAAATAGCATCACGACAGTTCTCAATAACGCCGGAAATATCGGTGACAGCTCCACTCTGCATTTCGCCAAGATTCTGGCGGCGCTTTCCAAAGCCCAAGACAGCACCAGTCCTTCCGCGAGCATCACAAACGAGAGCCTTAACAAACTCCGTTCCTATATCAAGAGACAGAAAATAATGTCCCGCGTTACCTGTAGTTTTCTTCTTAAAAAAATCGAACATCTATGTGTAAATTCGCTAAATAGAGCTAATCAACTGTACTCGAAAATAGCAGGTTTAGACAAGAGGAAAATAAAAGTGGCTATTGCTCGTCGTCGTATTTACCATCAATGATAGAAGGATCAAGGCATAGCCTCTCGGCACTGTCAGTAATGTCTGTGACTCCAACCTGGTCGTATACGACAGAATTCAAATCCTCTAATCCGGTGAATAAACTCTCGGGATCGTCTTCGTGTGTACGAGGCAGACAGTAATCAAAAGTTCGGATCTGTACGCCATCAATATCACCACCAACAGAAGCTATAGATAGCTTCACAGGGAGACCGTCTGTATTACAGTTTGCGCTGAAGTCAGCGGAAATCGGCGTTAATACAAGTGGAGAGTTCTCATCCTTGGATATTGAAACAGAAGTTGTTACAAGGTTAGGGTTGCCTTCCGAGCCCATCTCTAAATCATAAGTAACAACAGGATATTGAGTTGGGGCACTTTTACCTCCTAAGATTACATGATCTCCAATATAAGGACCTGTGCATCCGCTAATATTTGGATCTCCGTATTGTCTGCATCAAGTATTGCATCCGCTGCGTCAAATTGTTGCCTGACTAGCCTAAGAGCTTCGTCGAAATCATCAGCCAACTGTTCGGTATGTATGGTGGATTCGGCATTGGCTCCGGAAGAAGGTTCTGCATTTTTTGTAACTATTTTGGATCGTGGAGCTGGCGTAGTAGGAGCGGACTGAGGCATGCTAGGCCGAGAAGATGTCTGTGCAGAAGGCGCGTGCATCTCGGAGCCACAAGATGGCATAAGTCGTTTCCCGGCAATCTCAATAGATACACCAAGTAGACCAAGCGCAAGCACTAGGGCTTTAGTAGGCGTGAAAAATCTATCATTGCTTTCAGACATGGTTCTAGTACGTTAAATAATCGCAAGGGGAGTAGCATAATGGATAAAACAATTAAGTCAACCCTCTTTAGACGACTTTCAAATAACACTTCTCGCAATATACGATCTCAGACATGTCTTCTGAAAAAGAACTCTCGACGTCGTAGCCGCAATTGCCGCATCGCCTATTCCAAACATGCCTCGGATTACGCATAGACATCAGAAGATTGTGTCGACAGTCGCAACATTGATCCGGACTAGATAGGCCAATCTTGCCATATAACGCTTTCTCCTGAGACGTTATCTTGAAGCTTTTGCCACAAGTGGCACACTCAGGCATGCCGGGAGCAACGATCTGAGCAGAATAGTTATCACGCCACTTGTAACCTTGCGCCAGAGCCTCATCACGGCTCAAATGGTAGTAATCTTGTGCAGCCGTCTCGTTATATGCAAAAGGGGAGATAGCGATAGGGAAAAACTGATCAGACTCTCCTGTCTTTATCATGTGGTCTTTGATTTTATCAACCATGACTGAGTACTCCTCTTTGGTATACTGCTTGTTCAAGATACAAAACTCGTTTTTATGCAAACTAACGCAGCCAAAACAGTTATGACTGGCGCGCGTGAACAAACAATATTCGAGGTAGCTGGATTTGGGCCATATAAGGACGGAATTTCGTATGCCGTAATTGCCAGGACATCCAACGACTTGATGGCAAAGCTCCGCATCAGGTACGCCAATACTATTTGTACAGTCTTTTGCCCCTATGCCGAGAATACAGTTTTGGCAGTCTTCGGACTCAACCATGTCAAAACAGTTATCAAGATTCTTGCACCTGACAAGACGGTCGCCAGTACAGTTGTCGCAGCTCTCCATCTCAGCAGCCTTGTGTGGGAACTTAATTTTGAATTTTTGGAAGTCATCAAAAAAACGCCTGATATTAATGCGGCTGTCAAAGAGCCACTTTCTGAGTTTGTCGACCTCTTCGAAAGTCGCAGGCTTGTTGAAAATATGATTCTTTTGTCCCCTTAGATTCACGCAGCCGATACAATTCTCACAGTTCCTACATGCATAACAGAACAAGGAATTGTTGACCGAACTGCAGTTCTGAACAAAAACACTACCGTAACTTTTCTTCGTATCCACACATCCATAAGATAGCTCGCAGTCGCTTGTAAAAATACAATCAGCACTATCTCGACATCTGAAAATATAAGAGGAATAAAAACAGTCCTGATTGTAATCAGAGCTGGAGACCATGTAGCAGTTCTTGTTCCACATGGCATAGTTGGTGTAGTCGGAATTCTGGCTGTCCCCAATCACAAGGGATACAAGAGGAGTGGCTTTAAGCAGCTCGTCAAACTGTTCGAAAAAAGGCTTCTGGAAGTCGAAATCACGCCCAGACGCAAGCGGATCAAATTGGTCATGCCACCAGCAATCATTGCAATATGCCTTGTATACTGAGTCCTGTGGGAAAATTGAAACCACAGATTTGCCGCATTTGTCACAAGTGCGTTTATGGAATGACCTCTCATTGCGGTAAGCGTATAAATTCTGCATGTTAGAATGGTACATCACACTTCGTGCATTTATCCACGAGCACATGCGAAAAAACGGCAATATTTATGCCGTATAAATCCGTTAAATAATTCCCGAAATGTTGGGAAAACAACTACGCAGATTGAGAATAAATAAACTCCTTATAAAACTCGGAAACAGGTTTTGAGTCGATAAATGTAGCATTGATATTGCCTGTATCATCCAGATTCCAAATATATACGAAGTTGTTTCCCTCGAAAGCATTGATCCAGACAGGCTTTTTATCGTAGTTCGGTTTGCGGAACTTAGTGATGCGATTTTCGTCGCAATCATAATCTGTAATCTCTTTCGTATTAGGCCCATCACCAGTAAGAACCAGGAGGCAGTTGCCACCATTTTTCACTCTATTGTTGATGAAATTTTTCTCAAGCGAGACAAGCGAACCACGATTATTAAAAGGTTCCCAATTCCCATAGACCAGATCAGTGTCGAAAGCCATTTGAGATAGATCCAAATATTTCTGATAAACCGCTTCGCCTTCAAGAGATTCAATGCCAGAAATCTTCGAGTTGCCGGCAATTCTTGAAACATTATTAAAAGTTTTCAAATCAGATATGAGTCTCTGCCTATTTCGTTGCTGCCCCTCTAGTTTGCGGATAAGGCCAGTAAGTGAAATGGCACTGAGATTGGTTTTCCACGCCTCAGCATCAGTGTTCAAAAGATCCAAGCTGCGTAGGCTCTCAAAAGCTCTATACGCGCTGGATTTCGAAATCCCAACACGTTTATAAACATCCGCTATAGAACATCCCGGATTCTCGGAGACAAAAAGGTACAAAGACGCCTCATCTGGCTTGAGACCGGCTTTAATTAGAAGAGATTTTAATCTTTTTGAAGTGTTCATAGAGAGTAATTCTCCAATATAATCGCGAAAAAGTCAATGCTGCTGCAAACGAAATCATCCATTCATCACCCCTGATACCAATCGCTTCCTGATTCAAAAACGATTTGGTTTCTGGATTTCTCATTGTGCCTCTCAAGCGCAAGACCAATAAGTCGGTCTATCAGCAGCTGGTAAGGGGTGCCGGCAGCTTCCCACATCTTTGGATACATGCTTATTGATGTAAAACCTGGGATCGTATTGATCTCATTCAAGTAAAACTTGCCATCTTTCGTGAGGAATAGGTCGACGCGAGCCATACCGGAGCCATCAATGGTTTTGAAAGCTTGTATAGCCAACTCGCGTGCGGCAGTCCTCTGCTCATTGGTGAGGTCGGCCGGAACCTGAGTCGAAGATTTGCCGTCAACGTATTTGTCGTTAAAATCATAAAACTCACCTCCAACCAAAACCTCTCCGATTTCGCCAATCTCGGGATTGTCGTTGCCAAGGACAGCAACCTCTATCTCTCGAATATCCATGCCTTGTTCGATTACAACCTTGCGATCAAACCTGATAGCTAGGTCGATAGCCTGACGCAAGCCATCCTCATCTTTTGCTTTGGAAATGCCAACACTTGATCCCATATTAGCGGGTTTTACAAAAACGGGATATTCGAGACTAGTCATCACCGCAGTCGTATCGCGTGACGCCTCCCAGTCATGTCTCATAACAGACGTATAAGGTACTTGTGGAAGCCCAGCCTGTTCCCAGACAGCTTTTGTCATAAGTTTATCCATAGCAATAGAGCTCGCCATCACGCCACAACCGACGTAAGGGATATTCGCAATCTCCAGTAGTCCTTGAATAGTGCCATCCTCGCCATAAGGTCCGTGCAGAACGGGGAATACAATGTCAAGTTCAGAGAGTCTACCCATTATGTCTCCTTCATCGAGTCCTTCAGAGCTGCCTTTCTTGAGAGCCTTAAGGCTATCTGCACCGAAAACCCACTTGCCATCCTTGGTAATACCAATGAGATGAACTTCGTATTTTTCGGGATCCAGAGCCTTGATGACGTTTGACGCCGAAACGAGAGACACCTCGTGCTCACCGCTACGCCCCCCGAAGACGATTCCTATTTTTATCATCTTTAACGATATTTTAGAAAATACGCCATTAGGATAGAACTAATCTCGTCAAAAGCCAATTCTTTGTTTGACATCAGAGTTTGTCGCCGATAAGATCGAGAACCTGTAACTCAAGAAAACTATGAGCGCTGAATATAATGACGTGAATCCCACTCTGTGTGTGGCGGAAATATTACAAGCCAGCAAGTCTTTAACAGATCTATACAGCAGCGCTTTCGAAGCGGGAGTATTGGTGGCAGGGGCTTTAAACGAAGTTAAAATCGGTCTATACAATGTTTACTTCCCATCATATCTTGGAGCTCACTCCACTATAGACTTGAATGACCACGAGAATCCGGTACGAAAAAGGACAATAACTATACAAATCGAAGGAGATACGATAAGAGCGACATTCTTTGCTATGGAACACGGCCAAGCGCCACAGAGTGCTGAGATGGAAATAACGGAAGGCATAATCGTACAAGACGGACAGCAAACACTGTTAGATGAGATAGGCAGATGGATGGCAACTCAGATCATGGCGTTAAACCATAAACTGTCCATGGGACTGTCCGAAGCGCAAAGAATAGCTCTGGAAATGGAACCGTCAAAGTCTTGACGCAGCACTCTAAATGTGCTTAAATAAACTCTATTTTGTCGTAAAATCTAAAAATGGTATTGCAACCACCGTATTTAACAGAGACAACAGCAGCTGTATTGGGAGATGATGGGTTGCCTAGGACCAGCTCAAGTGTTCATGTCGTAAGAGAGGATTTTTCAATGATAGATGTCACCAATCAGATACCAGAACCTGCAACATCGGCAATAGCTGGATTTCTTGGGACTGGACCAGGTAACGCAACAACAATAGATATACGTCGATTAGAAAATGAAGTCAGTCGGGAATATGGAAGTTGTGCTGCTCTAAGGGCTGCAGAACGTATGGCGACGATATGTCATGCATACACTGACTGGCCACCTTTGATAGACGTTGGAAAGATGAGAGCTTTAAGTTTTTTGGATATAGGATGCGGGAGTGAAACAAGGGATAGGAGTGATGATGAGAAAGGACACGCTCCTGATTTGTGCAGAGGATTGCATGCAATAGGTTGTGATGTCACAGGGATAGATAGAAGATTTCCGATTGTAGATGAAGATGGTAATGGTAGGTCAGAAGAATGGAAATTCAGGCAGCTGGACATAAGTCAACCAGGGGCGCTCGATGTGGTTGAAGACACTTCAGAAGATGTGATAAATATAAATTTCGTCATTGGACATGATGAAGCAGGTAAAACATCTCCAAGTTTAGTTTACAAACACAGAAGAGTCTTTGGGGACTTAGATAGCCCGGCATATCGAGACCTAGAAACAGAAATATTCAGGCAGGCACTTCGCATATTAAGACCGGGCGGGATATTAATAATAAATTACGCACAAATTTATCAGAAGAAACCGGCAGGTAGATTAAGATATCACTTCCTAAATATCTACGACAGAGATGGAATAAGTCAGCAGATAGATAGAATTCGCGAGCTTCTTCGTATGGAGAGATTGGAGATCCCGGAAGGTGTTACAAAGATGCTTGTAGGAGATACTCCATAAAAAGTAAAACAACATAAAAACTCTGTAAGCTAGATCAAATCTCTGCACTCCCATAAAGTGCTTTTTCCTCAAATTCATCTGCCCAAAATACGTCTCCGTAACTGTAGTGCCACCACTCATCAGGGAAATTGAAGAATCCTTCGCCGATCAGTACGGAATATAGGATCATACGATTCATATGCCATTTATACTCTTTGGATCCTTCCGATGAATCTTCAAAATGCTTAGTATAAGATTCAATGTCAAAATGGTCGAAGAAAGTCCCCATATCGAGCTCTTGCCCATTGCGATCGACTAGCGTCAAATCCACCGCGGCGCCGGTATTGTGCGGGGAGGGCCTTTCGAAAGCAAAACTAGGCCTTGCTACGAATTTTTCAACCTCCTTTTGAGCCTCTTTGTAAGTCAGAAGCGGGCGACGGCGTATAATTTTTTTGTACAAGCCTACGTATAGAACGGTTTGTGTCCTTAAGTCTCTGTATCCATCCCAAATCTTAAAATTTAAGCCCTCCGGCAATCTGCTCCTTGCTGTCTGTAATCTTTTTAAAACGCCTTCTCGCACAAGAACATTATCCCTATCTGTCAGACCTTGCTTGTAATAGAGTGGCTCAATCAAAAACCCAAAATCTCTCGGGTCACGCAGCTCTTCGTCATTTAACTCAAAAAGTGTCATACAACTATTCTGGGAATACGTTCATTGATTCGAGTAGTAACCTCGTAATTTATAGTTCCAATAAGTTCTCCAAGATGTTCTGCGGAAATTCTCTCATCACCCTGAGATCCCAGCAAAACAACCTCGTCTTCGACTTGAGCATCAGGGATGTCGGTAACGTCAACCATTATTATATTCATACAAACTCGTCCACGCAGAGGAGCTCTCTGCCCTCGAATCAGAACGTACGATTGATTTGACAGCCCACGGTCATAGCCGTCGTAATATCCGACAGGTAGAATAGCGATTCTCGAATCGCGGCTAACCTTTGAAGTGCATCCGTATCCGATGTGTTCACCGGATGGAACGTCCTTGACCTGAGCAATGATAGTTTTCCAGGTCAGCACAGGTTTTAATTCAATATTTGCACCAGACTCTTTCTGAACAGCAACGCGTGTCTCGTTAGATGGCCACATACCATAAGCTGATATGCCGAGTCGAACCATGTCAAAATGAGTTTTTGGGAAAAGCATAATAGCTGCGCTATTCGCACAATGCCGTAATTTCACATCGAACTTCGAGGCCATACGCTCGAACTTCTCAAGCTGCTTCATAGCGAAACTATGATCCAAAGTGTCTTCGATATTCGCAAAGTGCGTAGCAACGCCCTCAAGTTGTACAAATTTTGTACTCGCAAACAGGTCTACAAAGTCGCCCAAGTCTTCTTCTCGCACGCCTTGGCGATTGTTCCCGGTCTCAAGTTTGAGGTGTACTTTGATCGGTTTGCCGATCGCTTCCAGCCTCTCAATAGTTTCTCGATTGTATACTACTAGCCGCAGGTCTAAATCGACTGCCTTCTCAAGCTCGGACAAAGGCATGTAACCCATGACGTAGATAGGAGCGTCAACTCCGGCTTCTCGCAGGGTTTGCGCTTCGTACAGAGAATTTACATCAAGCCAATCAGCGCCACCGGCTAGTATTATCTTGGCAGCCTGAACTAAGCCATGTCCATAAGCATTAGCTTTCACGCAGCAGGACAAAAGCACATCAGACCCGACAATCGAGCGGAACCGCTTAATATTATGCATCAGAGCCTCTTGCGAAATTTCTATCCAATTAGTATCTTTCATAGCCAGAATATAATAGATATAATGGAAATATGAAAGTTTCAATACAGGATTTTCAAAACAAGGAGACGGGCTATACGCAAGAGCACGATATAGATGGTATGCATATCGAGATTATGCGTATTGAGGAAGGGGTAAACGTCTTTGTCCAAAACATAGAGGCAAAAGTAGACGCACAGTGCGACAAATGCCTTAAGAAGTATAAACACCATGTCCGAGTGTCGGAGGCGGAACGCATATTCTATTTCAAAAAACCGCCACACTACGATATGGAAGCGGATCAGGCTGATATATTCATGGCGGATATGAAACACCAGGAGATCGATTTAACAGAGATGCTCAGGCAGGAAATTCTCTTGCATTTCCCAACTTCTCAGGTATGCTCTAAAAGCTGTAAGGGCCTATGTCTGAAATGCGGAGCTGATTTAAACGAGAGAACGTGCGGCTGCGATACAAGTGACACGAGTCAAAAGCTCCTGTCAGGGCTAAGAGATCTGATCAGATGATACGACACTCTCTACTCCTTACTTGCTTCTGACTAATTCCTACTAACTACTAACTACCAACTATACAATGGCTAAGCATCCAGTACCAAAGCAGAAACTCTGTAAGTCGAGGACCAGCAGAAGATACAAATCATTTGCTAATATCGTTAGATCAAAGCTGACTGACAAAATCCAATTAACCACTTGCCCTTCGTGTGGCGAGAAAGTTCGTGCATACCACGTATGTGAAGCTTGCGGTCAGTACAAAAACGAGCAGATCGTAAAGAGTGGCGGAAGCAAAGAGAAGATCACAAAGATCAAGGCGTAAAACATAAAAGCACCTTAAAACAATGGCAAGTCATCGGCATATAGCTCGAACTATAGTTGTGCAAACTATATTCGCCTGGGAATTCAGGGGTGGAGAGCCGATGGAGATTTTGGCGTATCTGATGGATGAGTTCGGGACGCAGATAAGCGAACCGGAGTTCCCACGCAAATTGCTACAAGGGATTTTGGACAATCTGGAGCAAATACAGGCAGAGATAGTGGCGGCTGCACCTGAATGGCCGATAGATAAAATCGCACCAATCGACAGAGCCATACTGGAGATCGGCATATACGAACTAATGTATGAAGCGGATATACCACCACTTGTTAGTATCAACGAGTGTATCGATTTGGCGAAAGAGATGGGCAACGACAACTCTCACAAATTTGTTAATGGCGTTTTAAGCAATATAATGCATAAGCATTCTTTACATGATAAGAAGTAAATATGAATAAAAAATACAAAGACTTTCAGAAATTTATAGGTTTCAAATTCAAGAATATAGAGCTATTGGACTTAGCTTTTGTCCATAAATCATACGTGAACGAGGCTAACGATAAGGCGGAAAACAACGAAAGACTGGAATTCCTGGGCGATGCGGTATTAGAGCTCGTAGTCACTGAGTTTTTATACAAGAATTACGGAAACCCGGAAGGAGAACTCACGAATTGGCGCTCGGCACTCGTGAGAGGTGCTAATTTGGCGGAGATAGCAAAAAGGCTGGATATCAGCGGATATTTATACTTGGGCAAAGGCGAAGAAAAGTCCGGAGGACGCCAAAAAGGATATATCCTTGCAAATACGGTTGAAGCCATTATAGGGGCTATGTTTCTCGACCAAGGCTACAAAAAAGCACACGAGTTCATAAATAAATTCATCATCTCTTATCTTGGCGATATATTGGAGCAAGGCTTGCATGTAGATTCGAAATCAAGATTCCAAGAGATTGCACAGGCCAAATTCAATGTCACTCCGGAATACAAGCTTATTAGCGAATCGGGCCCAGATCACTCCAAGATATTTATAATGGGCGCGTACATAAGTGATGTGAAATACGGTGAGGGCGAAGGTTCAAGCAAGCAACAAGCCGAGCAAAATGCAGCAGTTAATGCGATGGATCAGAAAGGCTGGAAGAAGAAAAAAAATACGGAAGTAAAAATACGGAAGGAAAACGCCTGAAGCTTGATTATTCAGTCAGGTATTCGTCTATATCAAAGATATCAATACAGTATTCGCTGACGATATCTGATTTAAAAGTATCAATATCAAAATCATCCACATAGTAGCTGTTGATGCTGTTGATATGGTGCTGATGTCTCTCCTTCGCTTCGGGTCATGCATCGTTATGCCTCGAAGATCAGATAGTACAGCAAAAAGCTAAGAATAGCCCCATCAATGAAAGCTGTTAGCAGCAGCAGGCCAAGAGAAACATCTCTCTCTTTGCCAAGTATCTTTGCCTTAACTTTGCCTTTGTTCTCAGAAAAAGTGACTGCATACAGCAGGATCGCGAGTATAACCAGAAAGAAGATGACGTACTTACCCATAATATTTCTCCATGAATTTTCCCATAAGTGCTTCTGCCTTAGCATAAGCATCCTTATTAGCTATACCTACTTTCAATTTCTTTTGCAACTTGTCCATGTCGTCTGCACCTTCTAGCACAGCTTCTTCGATATCACGGTCAGTGATCCTAGTGTCCGGATCGACCATGACAGATCCCTCGATCACCATACGATCAAACTGCTTGCTGTGTCTGAAATACTCATTAATAGCTTTTCGCAAAGCTTTGTCTCCAAGGACAGAACAGTGCACTTTTCGCGGAGGCAATCCTCCAAGGCGCTCAAGGATATTTTGAGGTTTGAGCGCAAGTGCGTCGTCTACTTTCATGCCACCGTTTTCCGTGACCATGACAGAGAGCATCGATGTTGAGGCAATAGCGGAAGCACAACCGAACGTCTGCCACTTGCAATCAACGACTTTATCTGACTTCGGATCGACTTTGATCCACATTTTCATCATATCCCCGCAAGCGGGACTGCCGACAGCTCCGACTCCGTTATAATCGGAGTCATCAAAACCATTAACATCCTCAACAAGATTCTCAGGATGGAAGAAGTGCGTCTTAACAGAGGGTGAATATACCCACTTTTGTTCTGCAAGACCCTCTACATCCCCATCTGTTTTGACTATTTTTATGTTCATTTGTAATGAAGGTTACCATGCCCCTCTTGTACTTCATTAGAGTCGAGATCAAGGGGCGAAATTTTTCGCAGTATCTCGACAATCTTTGGCATAACTTCGATAACAAAATCTATATCTTCAGGGGTAGTACAGTGCCCTAGCGTGAAACGCATGCTCCCATGAGCAGCTTCGTAAGGAAGTCCCAAGGCGGTAATTACATGTGAAGGATCAAGACTCTTGCTCGTACAGGCTGATCCTGTCGAAGCATAGATTCCAAGCTCATTTAGGAAAAGCCCCATCGCTTCGCCTTCAACATCAAGGATAGTAATATTGACATTGTTAGGTAGGCGCTTCACCGCATGACCGTTAAGGAAGCACTTTGGCACTTTAGTTATTAAGCCCTTGATGAGTTTGTCGCGTAGCTGAGTGAGCCTCTTATTTTCTTTGTCTTTGTCATCTTGGCACAAAGTTAGCGCTTTGGCGAAACCGATTACGCCTGGGACATTCTCAGTGCCACTCCTAAGGCCTCTCTCTTGTCCACCGCCATAAACTATAGGCTCAAGCCTGATACCGGCTTTTACATACAAGCATCCGACGCCCTTTGGTCCATATATCTTGCTTCCGTTTATTGTCATCAAATCTACTCCCAGTTCTTTTACATCAAGATCAAGTGAACAACCTGCCTGACACGCATCAGTGTGGAATAGAACACCTTTGTTACGGCACACTGTCGCAAGCTCTTTGATAGGTTCAATAACACCAATCTCATTGTTGGCATACATGATAGAGGCGAGGATTGTATCTTCTCGGATAGCATCATCAAGATCTTTCGGATTTACAAATCCATCGCGATCGACAGGCAGTATAGTGATATCGAATCCTTGCTTCTCGAGCCTCTCGATAGTCTCGAGAACAGCATGATGTTCAATTGAAGAAGTGATGATGTGCCCTTTGCCCTTAAAACGTGCAACGCCAAGGATCGCCAAGTTGTCTGACTCAGTGCCACTCCCGCAAAAGACTATCTCTCTGGAGGAGCAGTTAAGTATCTTGGCAACTTTGTTTCTGGCTTCTTCAAGAGCTTCATGAGCCCTGAGACCTATTTCGTAAAAACCGGACGGATTACCAAATTTATCGCAAAAATAAGGGTCCATAGCCGCCTTTACGGCAGGATCCATCGGCGTAGTAGCCGCATGATCCAAGTATATATCATGCTTCTTGTGATCTTTAAGAAGCTTATTAACCTGTGATGATATCTTCATATATATAAAGGAAATTGAGTTTGAATAAATCCGCAGTCAGTATAGCAAAAAGAAGAGTAGAATAGTACCGATTTTTAATCGACATTAGTGCTTATTGATATTTGTTATCAATAAGTGGTAATATTAAGCACTTTAACAAACACATCAATGATAGAAGAATTCATGAATTTAAGTCCAATAATGCAGACATTCATCGCAACGTTGTTTACGTGGTTTATGACGGCATTGGGTGCGGCGCTCGTATTCTTTTTTAAAAAAATAGATAAAAAGGTTATGGACACGATGCTTGGACTCGCGGCGGGGATTATGATTGCAGCGAGCTTCTGGTCACTGCTTGCACCGGCCATAGAGATGGCGGAAGACATGGGAGGCCTACCTGCATGGCTCGTTGCTTTGATAGGCTTCTCGGCAGGAGGTATCTTCCTGTGGGTAGTGGACAAGACATTGCCTCATATGCATGCAAGTCTGCAAGGAAACCATGTCGAAGGGATAAAAACCAACTGGCAAAGAAGTGTTTTGCTCGTACTTGCAATAACACTACATAATATTCCGGAAGGCTTGGCTGTCGGTGTCGCATTTGGAGCTGCCGGAGCAGGTCTGCCTTCAGCCACAGTAGCAGGCGCTATTGCTCTTGCGATAGGTATAGGCATACAAAATTTCCCGGAAGGAACAGCCGTATCGGTACCACTTAGGAGAGAGGGGTTCTCTAGGACAAAAAGTTTCTGGTATGGACAGATGTCGGGGATTGTAGAGCCTGTAGCTGGAATGATTGGTGCATTCGCAGTAATTTTAATGAGGCCACTTCTACCTTATGCGCTGGCATTTGCCGCAGGAGCTATGATTTATGTCGTTGTCGAGGAGTTGATCCCAGAAGCACACATGGATGGAGGCAGTGACATCGCAACGGTCGGAGCTATGGCTGGGTTTGCCATTATGATGACGCTGGATGTTGCGCTAGGGTAGAGCCGCAAGGCAAAAAATCCACAAGAAAAATCCACAAGGAAATATTTTGGATTTGAGCGATCTTGGAAGGTTAGTAGCGGGAGCGAAAAGACAAGAACCTCACGACAAATGCATAAGGAAATATTTTGGATTCGAGCGACTTTGGCGATTAGCCACTGGAGCGAGAAGACAAAAATATTTCCTAAAGCGACTTTGGCGATTAGCCACTGGAGCGAGAAGACAAGAATATTTCCTACTAAAAGGGTCTCTTAACTCCGGGCCATCCATTCCACACAGGAATTCCACACCAGCGTGTACCTTCAGGGCATGGTCCTTCGAGCCGATCGAATTTGTGATGTTTCCGATTCAAACAAGGTGGTCCGATATATTTGGCCAAATTCGGATGCACGGAAGCAACTTGCTCTACTTCGTCGCGAGAAGCGTCATAGATTTCCAGCTGAGCGTTGAAACACAGTCTCAGTCTCCATTTATGTAGGAGGTGCAAGAAAGAACCACTCTGGGTAAACCTTACATTCACAGCATTTGGGAGTAAGTAACATGCGAATTCAGAAGCGACTCCCATCTCAATCAAACGGTTTTTGGCATCCCAAAGCATCTTCATAGTATCTCTGTACAATGTGGCGGCTTGCTCATTCTTCTCTACTACAACAGGAATATGATAGTCAGGATCCTTCGTATGAACTCGCGTCAGCATAGGCCTGGAGGCTGGATTCATTCGATGTCTTTGCTCTTGAGAGTCGGCACTATGGCTGATTTTTTTCTTAAAAATATAACTGATATTGTTGAGTCCTCTCATCGCTGGCGATAGCGTCCAATTGTTGAGGGTCTCAAGCAAGTATGAATTCTTCTCAGGGTTTAAAATCATGTCCAAAATCTCTTCATCGGTACCTCTAGCGCCGATAGCCTCACGTACACTGTCAGCAACTATCTTCTCAGCATCTTGGTCGTAAGAGATGAGCTTGGATATATGACCATCGAGGTCTGCGTCAAATTTTTGAGCATAATTCTCCTTGCCCGGCATCGAATTTTCCAGAATATCCTCCATGGCATCTTCGCCTATTCGATCGACAAAATCAGGGTCAACGGCGCGAACGGCCGAGACCATCGCGTCGACAAGTTCACGAGCCTCGGTAGGACAATCTGACGCATTTACCATTCGTACGTACCTCTTCAAAACAAGTCCTGAGATTGTGTGGTATAGATTTGCGGTAGCGCAAATAGGCAACACATAGCGACCGTTCTCAATAGCTTTCTTCTCGCTATCTGTGCGAATTTGTTTGTCGTTTTGACCTTTGATACGTCCGATAGACGACATCATACGGAAGTTATCTTCCTTGAGGAGTTCGGAAATTTTTTCATAAGCATCCCAGGCTTTCAAAACCGCATCGCGGTAAATATTAAGCGCCTCACCTTCGATAGGTGGTACGTAGACATTTGCGTCATCAAGCACGACATACCTCTGGGAACTCTGCTCGGAATTGTAAAAAGGGTGAGAGTGTAAAAAACTCCAGATCAGTTGACGTGAAACACCGGTTAAGCCGAAGACAAAAGTCGGATGCTGAAAAGGCGTATGATGCCCTGCTTCGTAAATCGCCTCCCCGATCCTTTCGCGCTGACCATCGGTCACATCCGCAGGAACAATCAACTTAGGACTGTAACAAGTACGAGCGCTTGCAATTGATAGATCAAAAGCATGATCGGTATGCGCAATGAGTTTTACGCTAGGTTTTTGTGGAGTGAAATTTGTCATCAAGCATCATCCTAACATAAAATAAACAAAAGGTGGAGCAGGTAGCCAGGAGTGTCAAAACATGCTATAATTAACAAAAATATAGCCATGATAAAATTCTTATTAAATCTATTCTCTCCATATGCGCACCCTTTTGAGAAAAAGGTTGATAAGTTTTTTAGGCAGATCAAATCAAACAGCGACCAATACAAGATTCAAAAGGAGCTGGAGACTTTGATGCAGAAGGATCTTGTCATCTTGGATTTATGGATGGAAAAAAAATACAAGAGTTATAAGTACATGAAAAAAAGCGTTCGCAGGAAGATGTACGAGGACGTAAAAGTCTTGAACAAAGAATTTGATCAATACGCGGAGTCTCACAAGGTAAACGTAGCGGCTTTACAGGAGCAAATCGAGTCTCATGGCCTGGATTTTCCGGAGAATAAAAAAAATAAGCTAACATATATAGCTGCGATAATGTCATACCTGCGCCCGGGGACACACTATAGGTACGAAAAAGCGGCGAATTTTGGAAAACTGCTAAAGAATCCACGCGAAGAGAAACTCATAGGTGACTGTAATCAAATAGTCACGCTCTATAGCTATATGTATTCGCGCAAATATCCGATTTCAGACTTGAATATTAAGCTGTTGCCTGGACATGTATGTCTTCATTTCGAGGGCATAGACATAGAGGCTACGAATGGGACTTTTCAACATTACAAAGAACACGATGGAGTTTTGCCAATTACCGAGCTTATTACAACGAACCTGCTGGACGTGGTGGACGCAGAAGAAAAAGTCGAGACGATAGATCCTCGGACGATGGTGAAGAGGGCTCAGTTCGCGTATGCGATAAGTAGCAAGAAAGATCTGGTAAAGCGAAACCTAGATATAGCTTACAGAAATGTAGGTATCACGCTTGTGAAACGCAAAGAGTTCAAGTCGGCGATATATTTCTTCGAGAAACTAGGAGATCGTGACCTCATCAAGACTGCTTATCACAATGCGACAATACATTACTTGAACGCGAAGAATTATAAGTCTGCAAGTTATTATGCAAGACGCACAGGAGAACCAGAACTAGAGAATGCTGTGACTCGAGGACAGGGAGTAAATTTTTATAACAAAAAAAACTACAAAACGGCACTGACCTATTTCCAAAAGATCAACGACGACAGGATGATAAAAGCTTGTTATCAGGGGCAATATAGCCAGCTTGCAGCTAAGATCAAAAACGTTAAGACAATAGATGACGCTCGTAAATATAGATCAACCTACAACGCAATGCTCGACTTGGCTCACAAAATGGGGAACGAACAAGCCGCAAACTACGTCCGAGGAATATCGGGGAAGATGTAGAAGGCTAAAGTATCGCTGCTGCTAGGGGTGACGATGGTGTGTGTGCAGTTGGCATGGTTAAATCTCGTACTCTATATCAAAGAATTGCACTCGCAATACATCAGGAGTCTCTTTAGCCATCTCTGGCAATTTCAGGGTATAGGTATAGTGCCATCGAGGTTCTGATTTGGGGCCATTTCGTCGATAAGGACCAAGCATTACTGGCTTATCTAAATCAGCAGTTGCAAGTACCTCTGCAAAAAGCTCAGCTCTTGCTCTTGCAGCTGATACTGTAGGTACGGTGCCGGCATGCAGAATCTTCCTGCCATGCAGCTCAGAGAACTTATAAAAGCACTCCCTCGCCTAGACTGATTCATATTATTGGTGTCTGTATTGTACCAAACTCGCACCTATTTCCAAAACAAAGTGAAGTAATGACTTCGCACGCTCCGCGTGCGTGGTGAAGCGAAACTGAAGCGTACGCTCGGAGAAAGCCCCACGCACTGGCGAGTACGCCAGCAACCCCGAAAGAAAAAACACTCCTTGCATTTCTGTTTTGGCGGGGGTGAATTTTTTCTTGAAAAAGGAAAGGGTGTTTTTCTTTCGGGGTTCTGCCCTCCAAGTATTTGGGCAGTGGGT
>MNZJ01000033.1 GCA_001873565.1 Candidatus Peregrinibacteria bacterium CG2_30_44_17
TAAGGTCTCTGGGCAGGTTTATAACATCGGTGGCGGTGCTGGCAATCAGATGTCTCTTCTTGAGCTGCTGGCTTTTCTTGAGAAATTTACCGGCAAAGAGATCAAGACAGCTTTCGCGGATTGGAGGCCTGGAGATCAGCCTGTATTTGTATGCGATATTGCGAAGGCTAAGGCGGATTTCGGATGGGAGCCAAGCATTTCTGTCGAAGAAGGTGTTCGTAAACTCTACGACTGGGTTATCGCGAATAAGGAACTCTTTGCTTAAAATTTCCTGCTGCATTAATTCATGAAAGACAAATTGATCAATATTGTTAAAAAGTTTCCACCTGCGTTTGTTATTGCTCGGTTTATTTATCGCAGGTTCTATCCCCTCTTTTATGTAAAGCAAATGTTTTTTGACCCTCCTTCGGTCAGAACCAAATGGTATAGCTATATTAAAAACACTCAAATCCGCCCCGGAAGATCACTTTTTTCTGACAGGAAGGCGGAAGTGAAAGAGTTTTTTAAGATCAACGACTTTAAGTTGCTCATGTATTATCTTAGATATGGCTTCCCTAATACGCTCCGTTTTAAGCAGAACTTGAGCAAGTTCTTTGATGGGAAAACAAATAATGATCGACATTTGAAAGATGCTTACGAAGATGCCGCTTTTCATTACACATTACGGCTGATGTTAGCTTATACGCGGCACAATCAGATACTTCCATACCTCGATTTTTTAGTTAAAAAATCAGACAAACCTCTAACTAAATTCCATGTATTGGATTATGGCTGTGGCGTCTCAGATGTTGGCATCTTACTTGGATCTTTAGGCGCCAAGGTGACTATAGCTGACTTGGCGGACAAGAAATTTTCATTTGCAGAATGGAGATTCAAACGTAGGGGTATCTCTGTCGACACAGTGTCTATTAAAGACTCTTCCGTTTACCCTAATCTTGGTGAAGACAAGTACGATCTTATTCTTGTCACTGAGGTATTCGAGCATGTTCGAGATCCTCTTACTCTCCTTAGAAGGCTGACTACTGCCCTTCATAGAGGTGGCTTTCTTCTTGATTCGATGGCAGGAGAATTTGAGAGAGAGACAGGAGGTGATCATCTCGAAGAAGCATTTGAAATTGGGAATTCCAATGAGTATAAGCATTATTATACCGATCATTATAATCATTTAGTTTTAGATGGAAAATTTAAGTGTTTATTCCAAAAGAAATAATCGGATTTTATTAATCACTCCTATCTTTCCGCCTATTATCGGAGGTCCTGCGACGTATACGTGGGAACTTGCACATAGGCTCCGTGATTATGATCTTCGAATAGTTGCTTTTGGTGATGCAGGAAAAAAGATTAAGGGAATACCCGTGCATTTGATCCCCGTGCAACGTGGACTAAGGCAATTTCCGGTCATCGGTTCTTTGATTCGGCAATTTGATCTAGCAAGATGCCTCTGGAAGTATGGTAGCGAGACAAAGCTTTGGTATATCCAGGGCCCCTTGGTGGTTGGTTTTATGGCCAGTCTCGTTGGCAAATTGCTCCGCAAAGACATGGTGATGAAATTTGTGGGTGACATTGCGTGGGAAACTGCGAGCCGCAAAGGCCAGACCACTCAAAATCTTGATGAGTTCTTGGCGGATGGACATGGTGGAGTTTTGCGACGACTACAACGCTGCGCTTTTCGACGGATGCGGGCGATCATTGTTCCTTCCGAGTATCTCCGCAATGTTCTTGTGAGTTACTACGGAATTGACCGTCAGAAAATTCATGTGATCTATAATGCTGTCGAAGTCCCCGAGACTAAGAAGCGGGTTCGAGACAAGGTTCTTGTCACCGTGGGTCGACTTGTTCCTCATAAAAATATCGCCGGCATTATCGAGGCGATGTCTATGCTCAAAGGCTATGAGTTACGCGTCATTGGCGAAGGTCCCGAGGGGACCGCGCTACGCGACTTGGTTTATGAACTTCATGCCAACGTAAAGTTTCTAGGCTCGCTGCCCCGCCAGGAGACCCTTCAGGAAATTGCGAATGCGAGCGCCTTGATCCTGAACTCAAATTACGAAGGTCTGCCCCATACTATCGTCGAGGCTATGTATTTAAGGACTCCAGTTGTTGCTACCAACATCCTTGGAACAAGCGAAGTGGCTACCCCGCTCACCGCCGATCTTGCCGAGGCGAACAATCCTGAGGATTTGGCTGAGACCATCAAAAACATTACCTATAAAACAGAAGAAGCCTATCGGTGGGTTTTGACCCGGTTCAATTGGGACCAGAATATCGAGCATCTGACCAAAGTTCTGATGCCCTCAAACAATACCATCTAGGTTCTCGGCATGTTGGTCTTGCCCTTCATCGCGATCGAAGATGAGAAATTTGCTGGCTAAGAAGTTCCAAATCATCACGATTCCTACAATCAGGATTTTGGCGAGTAAGTCATATATTGCGAAGTAATGTACAAAGATGTACAGGAGTGTTGCGGACAACGTCATTCCTACCAAATAGACCGTCAGGTATTTAGTGAACTGGACTGCTACTTTCTTATGCGTGCTCTTGAAGGTAAACGTCCTGTTCAGCGCGTAACTGTTGATGATGGCAACAATGTAGGCCAGGACATCAGCTGCGACGTAGTACACGGCGAAGACTCTCGTAAAGAGTGTGTAGGCCACCATGTTCACCACTAAGCTGACCATGCCGACCATGCCGAACTTGATGAACTGTTTAACGTGTTTTGGTGTTTTATCGATGAGCTTTTTCATACCAGCCCATTTTAGACGATGAGTGTGCATTTTGAAAGACCCCTTTAATAGGGTTTTGCTACTCCCCTTGCGATTTAAGGCTCTTCGGAGTACATTTTACGGGCTTGCATTTCTTATTTTGAATCTGATGAAAACTATTGTTACAGGCGGTGCCGGTTTTATCGGGAGTCATTTATGCGAGAGGTTGCTTAAGCTTGGATATGAAGTCATTTGCGTTGATAGTTACATCACGGGAGCTCGCTCTAATATGGAGCCCTTTTTGGACAATCCGAACTTCCAACTTATTGAGCACGACATCACTCAACCTCTTCTCCCCGAAGAGCTTGATTTTAAAGGAGTTAAAGAGATCTTCAATCTTGCCTGTCCCGCTTCGCCGATTGATTACCAGAAGATCCCTCTTGAAACCTTATGGGTGAGCGCCGCGGGTACTAAGAATATGCTTGATTTGGCGGTGAAGTTGGGCGCCAAATTCCTACAAGCTTCGACCTCGGAAGTTTATGGTGACCCCCTTGAGCATCCACAGCGAGAGTCTTATTGGGGGAATGTGAACTGTTTGGGACCACGCAGTTGTTACGACGAGGGGAAGCGCTTTGCCGAGAGTTTGGTTACGAACTATTCTCACGAATATAGTCTTCCAACAAAGATTGTACGGATTTTCAATACGTACGGCCCTCGCATGAGAGCTCATGATGGCCGAGTGATCCCGAATTTCATCACTCAAGCCCTTGCCGGTGAGCCGATCACGATCTACGGCGATGGCTATCAAACCCGATCTTTCTGTTATGTCGACGATATGGTTTCCGGGATTCTTGCCATGATGGTCAAGCGTGATTTTAAGGGGCCTGTTAATCTGGGCAACCCCGAAGAGTACTCGATCAAATCGCTTGCCGAGAAGATTGTCGAACTCACCGGAGCAAAAAGTAAAATCGATTATAAAGATCTTCCTCAGGACGACCCGAAAGTACGCCGTCCGGATATCAGCCTGGCTTCCGAACGTTTGGAGTTTGAGCCAAAAGTTAAGTTTGAAGATGGGCTCAAGAGGACGATTGAGTGGTTTGAGGCGGATGGCAGAGAGCAGAGAGCAGAGAGCAGATAACCGGATTTCAAACGATGCAAAAGAAGAAACATATCGTCATGATGACCGGAGACTCCGGCATTGCTTATGGGAAGCAGAACGTTTTTTTTGAGATGCTTCGAGGGTTCTCTCGGCATTGGGATTGCGTTTCGGTTATTTGCCCAAGCAATGAGAGAGGCGAAGTAATCAAAATCCATGACAACGTCTACCTTTATCCATCCGGTTACTCCAAGAAATTTCACCTCGATGTCTTTCGACATAAGAGTTTTATTCTTAAGAAAGTGCGGGAGATTCATGCTGCTCACCCCGTTGATATTATCGCGGCGCATGTGATTCCACCTCTATTTGCGAATCTTAAAGCGGCGATGACTCTTGGGCAGGAACTCTCGATCCCTTACTGCGCCGAGATCATGCATATTCCGGGTTATCCCAAGGCGAATAATTTGATGGAACGCATTGAGCGGCGATCGCTCGACTATTTCCTGAAAAGACGTGGCAATGCGATCGACCATATTAGACTCATCAACCACTCCGACACATATGAATACATCGTCAAAAGGCTTGGCATTCCCTCTGAGAAGATCTTGTGTATCCCCGCTTTTTACCTAGACTTCGACCTTTTTAAAGTGGATGCCGATACTAAGCGTGATCCGAATCGGTTTGTTTTTTGTGGCCGACTTGAACCGAATAAGGGGCTCGACCTGCTTGTCGAAGCGATGAAGATCGTCACCGCCAAGAAGCCCGAAGCTGCAATAGACGTGATTGGCGATGGCAGTTTGAAAGATTGGCTTGAAATGGAAATTGAGACCGTGGGAATGTCGAAAAATATCATTGTTCGCGGGTGGCTCCCCACACGCGATGATGTCGCTAAGGTTTATCAGGAAAGCACTGCTATCGTTATGCCCTCCTACAATGAAGGTGGGCCTCGCGTTACCCTTGAAGCGATGGCGTGCGGTGCCGTATGTATTTCGACTCGGGTCGGGATTATGCAAGACATCGTCGAGGATGGTAAAAATACGCTTTTCATCGACTGGGACCCTGTCGACATCGCCGCCAAAATGCTCTGGGTGCTCGACCAACCGCAAGACGCGGCCGAGGTCGCGGAAGCAGGTCGCCTTACCGTACAGCAATTCGAGTATGACAGCGCTTTAAGATCTTATGCTGATAAGTACTATGAAATCTCGTAAAAAACTTGTGTTTGTATTGCCCGAGTATGATGAGAAGGCTTCGACTCATTTCGTACATACTCTCGGTCTGGTTGATGAGGCCGGTAAAACGATGGACGTCCTTCTGTTTATTGAATACGCCAATGGATGTCCACGACTCAAGCATATCAAGCGAGTTTACTGTCAGAGATTTACGTTTCCCTTCTTTAGTTTCATCGAACGGTTTCTATGCTTTTTGTGGTTCCGATTAGCTGGCTGGAAGAACCTCTATGTGCATTACTCCTATTGGTCCGGCTTGATCGGGGGCCTCATCTACAGATTAACTTTTGGCAAATTCTACTACTGGCATTGCGAAGCGTATGCGAATTACGGCGGTGATCGGAGGTGGTACGATCTGAAATGGCGACTCCGTGACGACATCCCTATGCGACTTTGCATGAAGCTCTGCTCCCATTTGGTAACAGGGACCGCTTCGATGAAAGATTTTTACGCTCAGTACTTCCACGTTAAACGACAGAAGATCAAGATCCTCCCTAACAGTCTTAACTTAGATCGTTTTAAGCCTTGCCTGAAAAACCCCCGCCAAATCGCGTTTGTCCATTGGATGGCGCCACGAAAAGGGGCGGATTTATTGCCTGAAATTATTGAAAAGTGTCTTAATCAATCTGATGATTTTATATTTGTTATCGTCGGCGATGGTCCTTTACTCCCATCGGTTCGAAAGGCGACAGAACGTTTTGGCGATCATGTCCGATTCACTGGGGCGCTGCCCAATGAACAAGCGATGGCTATTATCGCCGAGAGTGAACTTTTTATCATGCCTTCACGGCAGGAAGGGTTCCCACGTGTTCTCGTCGAGAGCATGGCTCTTGGTACCGCTTTTGTTGCAACCGACGTTGGCGGTGTCCGGGATATTGTAAGTGATGACGTGGAACTTGTTGCTCCGGAGGAGGTGGATGCGTTTGTCCATGAGATCCTTAGGGTGATTTCCGATTCAAATCTTAAAAAGGCTTTGGTAGAATCCGGATTAGTTCAAGCACAGAATTTTTCCCATATCAAGGCAGCCAAACTTTTACATCATTTACTTTAAAAACCTTATGTCTCATTTCATACGTCCATGTCCTTCCCGGAAAGATGAATCTACTATCGACACCATGGTCTATATCGAGAAGTTCATCAAGGATTTACACCCTGAAAAGATCCTTGATATCGGATGTGGTGATGGATACTTGGAGGAAAAATATCCAGATCGTATTACTGGCATTGATATTGAACCGGATCGAGTAGCGGACTTAAAAACTCGCGGACTTCACAATGTCCAGGTCGGTGACGCAACCGCTTTATCCTTTGACAATCATAGTTTTGATATGGCGATCGCTCGAGATCTTATAGAGCACCTTCATATTGAACAGGTTTTTGCGATGTTTAGGAGTGTTTTGCGTGTCCTGAAACCCAATGGCGTCTTTGTGATTACTACCTGGAGAGATTGTCAGATCTTTTGGGATAAAGTCGATCATATCAGACCTTATTCCAACAAATGGGTTCGTAATCTATGCAGATACGGCATGCCCGACTTTGATATCTACTTTGAGAAGGAGCTTTCGGCCGGTATTCCGCTCTTTGGCGTACTAAAACTGACTTGGCTTGCACATCTGTTGGCGGACAAATTCAAAATCAGGGTCGACCATGGTATCATCGTATTAAAGAAAAAATAATTCCCTAAATTATATTATTATGGAAATCGGCTCTCGCTACCGTGACAACGCTCATGTCCAAGATTATAGTAAAAAAACCACCATTGAAGGTGTTAAGCTTATTGATTTAAAAAGGTTTCATGACTGCGGCGGAAGTTTCTCTGAAATTGCCAGAGTTCAGTCCGGCTTGGTTGATGGCTTTGATGGATTTGAAGTGAAGCAAATCAATTATTCCCAGGTGTCTCCCGGCGCGATTAAGGCCGGCCATTACCATTTGAATCAGGATGATCTTTGGTTCGTTCCACCCCTCAACAGGCTCTTGATTGGACTAAAGGATTTGAGGGAGGATTCTGCGACTTATGAAAACACCATGCGGTTTGTTATGGGCAACGGCAAGGCCGCCTTATTGTTCATCCCCAGAGGGGTCTTGCATGGTACCGCTAATTTATGGAATACCGAATCTGAATTGATCTATATGGTCAATCAGAATTTTGATCCTGAGAACGCGGATGAGTACCGATTACCTGCCGAAGAGTTTGGCGACCATTTTTGGGAGATCCTCAAAGGTTAAAGCTAAGTCAAAATCAAATGACGTAAAGAGCTGTTTTTTGTTTGCAATATTCTATTGGGACTATGCCCTAACATAATATTCCCAAGTTCTTCTTAATCCTTCTTCTAGCCCCACTTGGCTTTCCCATCCAAGGCTTTTCCTGATCAGGGTTGTGTCGGGGACCAACTCTAGTGGGTCTTTTATATTTTTCTTCAGGTCTTCCCACTCTACATCAGCTATTTCGGCCACCCGTTTTGCTATTTCCAAGGTTTTGGTTGCCATGCCCGTTCCCAAATTCAGAGTTCCTGTAAAATCCTGCTGCAACCCTGATATAAGAGCGTTAACGACATCGGATATGTATATAAAATCCCTACTGAAGTTTCCATTGTATATTTCGATCTTCTTCTCGTTGATTGCCTGTGATATAACCTGAGGGATCAAATTTGGCCGAGATGATCGTCGCTGATAAGGTCCGTAAGCATTTGTTAGTCTAAAAGTTAATACGGGCATCTTGCTTCTGTATTTATCACATTCTTCCTCGCTCAACAGCTTTGAGTATGCGTAAATACTGCCGTTCTCATCTACAAGATCGTCGGATGCCTCAATTAACTTGCCCCCCCCTCTGTAAACGTTGATGCTGGACATGAAAATAAATTTTTTTAAATCCCTGTCGGCAAAATACTCCAAAAGTTTTTTCGTGCCTCCTAGGTTTGTTTCTATTGTTTCGTCTTTTTTTGAAGTAGCTTCCTTTGCACTACTTACTCCCGCCAGATGGATAACATATTTGAATTTGTATTCGTCGAGTTGACTAATATCTCCGTCTCTTATATCAATATTGATATTCTCTATCTTCTCGACTTGAGATCCTCGGCTTAAATTAACCACCTCGTAATCCTGCCTTCGTAGTTCTTCGATCAGATTCTTACCTATAAATCCCGCCCCTCCTGTGATTAATATTCTGTCGGACATTCTTTCTTGCTGCTTAAGAGTTTAATATCCGCTTCGACCATGGTCGATACCAATTGTTCAAATCTCATCTCCGGCTCCCAACCCAATTGGTTTTTTGCCTTGGAATAATCTCCTATCAAGTAGTCGACTTCCGCCGGCCTCATATAGGCTTCATCCCGGCCCACATAGTTCTCCCAGTCATTAACTCCTATCACTTTGAAAGCCTCTTTTGCGAACTCCCCAACACTGTGCGTTTCTCCAGTAGCAATAATGTAGTCGTCGGGTCTGTCTTGCTGCATCATCATCCACATGGCTTTGACGTAATCCCCTGCAAATCCCCAGTCACGCTTCGCATCCAGGTTCCCCAGGTTGATCTTATCGGAAAGACCCAGCTTGATTCGTGCGACACCATCCGAGATTTTCCTTGTCACAAATTCCAATCCTCTTCGAGGTGATTCGTGATTAAAAAGGATACCTCCGCAAACGAACATATCGTAACTTTCTCTGTAATTCATGCCAGAGTAATGAGCGAATGTCTTTGCTACCCCGTACGGACTCCTCGGGTGGAATGGTGTTTGTTCGGTTTGAGGTGTCTCTCTCACTTTCCCAAACATCTCGCTGGAGGATGCTTGATAGAATTTGATGCCTTTGTCTACAAGGCGAGTCGCTTCCAATAATCGAAGTGCTCCCAACGCCGTTGTCTCTCCCGTTAGTATCGGTTGGGAGAATGAAGCCGCAACGAATGACTGCGCTGCCAGGTTGTATATCTCGTCGGGGTGGACTTTCTTTATAATTCTAATCAGTGAACTGGTATCCAACAAGTCGCCGTCAAGCAGTGTTATTCTATCCATTATGTGGCGTATCCTTCCGTAATTCGGAGTGCTACATCTTCGTACGAGCCCGTACACTTCGTACCCTTTTTCGATTAGAAGTTCTGCGAGATAGGATCCGTCTTGCCCCGTGATTCCTGTTATCAGTGCTTTAGACATATGTATTCGTTTAGTTAACGTCAGTTAATATAACCTTATAAGCGGTGTCAGCACAAGGTTTGTTCCGTAAGTTAAGCTAGGTAATTCACCCCCTGTAGTTTATACTGCGTGTACTTTGTATTTGCATTGTGTTATTTCATTGTATGAGAAAAATTTTTTGGTTTTTTGTTAATCTACCGCCATCTATACGATCAAAAATTAGTTATATTGCTTCACTGATTCCCGGCATTAAACAATTTAGGCAGAAGCATATAGATAAATTTTATGGTGGAGGAGCGGATTATTCTCTCATTTCCTTTCCGAAATCAGGGAGGACTTGGCTTCGAATGCTGATTGGGCGCTTGCTGAATTACCACTACTCCTTAAATGTTAAGAAAAGAGACTCTTTGGATCTTAATAGCCTCCGGATATTAGATGAGCGAGTCCCCAAGTTCCTTCTGACTCATGACCGCGTACCTCGCAAGACTCCTTCTGAACTTGCTGAGTCTATAGATAAGTTCGAAGGCAAGAAAGTGATCTTTGTAGTTCGAGATCCTCGCGATGTTGTGGTCTCTCATTTTTTTGAAAGGACTAAACGCAGCTCTACCCATAGTTATGATCAACCTATTTCTAAGTTTATACGAGAAGATGTCGGTGGATTTAGAACCATTATCGAATATTACAATACTTGGATCCATAACAAAGATGTGCCTAGCGCATTTCTACTAGTTCGATATGAGGACCTCCAGACCCAGCCCGTTAAAGAGCTCCATCGCGTTGCGACATTCCTGGATCTTAAAGACGTCAAGGAGGATGATTTGAAGCAAGCTGTTGACGACTCTACATTTAATAAAATGAGGTCTCTTGAGATGAAGCAAGCTGTTAAGTCCGACTGTTTATTACCTGTCGATGTAAAAGATTTCTCATCTTATAAAACAAGAGAAGGGAAAGTTGGAGGTTATAAAAAGCATTTAAGCGAACAAGATGTCCGGTGGCTTAATCAGGTTATGGAGGAGCACCTGGAAGTGGACTTGGGTTACCGACCTTTCGCAAAGCAAAACTGATTTATAGGCATGCATCATTATTCTGAATTACTTGATCCATTAAAACGCCTTGTTAAGGCGGCGGGTGATCAAATTCTTTCATTGTATAAAGACGATTTTGCTGGCGCTCAAATGGAACAGTTCCCCGTAACACAAGCCGATCTTGCATCGGAGTCTGTTTTGATTGATGGGTTGAAGCAGTATCCGGATTGTCAGATTTTGTCCGAGGAACAGGCGGAACATTCCATCAATCGAGATAGCAAATATGTTTTTGTTATTGATCCCATTGACGGGACCAAAGATTTCGTTCATAAGACTGGGGATTTCTCTGTCATGCTCGCATTGCTTGAAAACTCCTTGCCCGTGATCGGCATCGTTTACAAGCCGGTGAGTGGCGACCTCTATTACGCCGTCAAAGGCCAAGGAGCTTTTTTAGAGAATCTGTCCGATCAGTATAGACTAAAAGTTCAGCCTACAAGCTCCTTACAAGACGTCGTCCTTCTGATAAGTCGTTTCCATATTGCAGATGCTGAATTGTACCTCAACAAAACCCTTCATTTCCATTCAACTCTTGAGATGGGGAGCGCGGGATTAAAGATGTGTGCCGTTGCGAACGGAGCAGCTCATCTATATATCAATACGTCTTCTCATACCGGCGAATGGGATTCAGCTCCCGGAATGTTGATCGTCCAAGAAGCCGGAGGCGTGGTTACCGATATTGATGGAAACCCTCTCGTATTCAACAAGGAAAGACCTTATAATACCAATGGATTTATCGTCTCAGATGGTTCCCATCATCAGGATATTGTGAAGCATATCAATGAATATTTAAAATCAAGTTAGAGATCGATGAGTATAAAATACTATTTAAGTTACTTGCAGCAACTCGAAGCTGAGAGTATACACATTATCAGAGAAACCATGGCTGAGTTTGCCAAACCTGTGGTGCTTTATTCTATTGGGAAAGATTCTTCCGTACTTATGCATCTTGTCCAGAAAGCTTTTTATCCTGCGAAGATCCCATTCCCTATGCTGCATATTGATACTGGATATAAATTCCAGGAGATGATTTCATTCAGAGATCATTATGCGAAAAAGAATGGCGCAGATTTAATCGTCTATAAGAATGAGAGCGATGAAGCTCAACATCTTGGACCTGACGAAGCCCATACTGACCACTATATTTACCACAAAAAAACCAAGCCACTCTTGGAAGCTTTGGCGAAATTCGGATTTGATGCCGCTATCGGAGGAGCTCGCCGGGACGAGGATAAAGCCCGAGCAAAAGAACGGATCTTTTCTCACCGTAATAAGTTCAATGTATGGGATCCCAAAAATCAGCGTCCCGAGTTGTGGCATAACTACAACTGCCAAATTCACAAAGGTGAATCTATGCGCGTCTTTCCCTTATCGAATTGGACGGAGATCGATATTTGGCGATACATAAAAGAAGAGAATATTGACGTTGTTCCGTTGTACTTCGCCAAGAAACGCAAGGTCGTTTCCAGAAAAGGTCTCTATCTTATGATTAATGAGTTTGTCCAACCGCATGATGACGAAGAGGTCTTAGACATCATGTGTCGTTATCGCACACTTGGCTGCTCTCCTTCAACAGGGGCAATACCCTCAGAAGCCACAACCTTGGATCTGATTATCGAAGAGATGTGCTCCTTTGACACATCAGAGAGGCAGACTCGTGCAATTGATGCTACTTCCAGTAATGCCATGGAGAAAAAGAAACGAGACGGTTATTTTTAAACTCACATGAACAATAATGCAAACAATCGGGATTTAGAGTTATTGCGTATTGTCGCTATTGGCAGCGTAGACGATGGCAAATCCACTTTAATTGGTCGGCTTTTACATGATACCGGCCTTATTTATCGGGATCACCTGGAGGCTTTGCCTAAATCAGATACCAGTCCTGAGGAAGTTGACCTCGCATTTTTAACGGATGGGCTGATGGCTGAGCAAGAGCAGGGCATTACTATCGATGTTGCGTATCGTTATATGGCCGCATCCAAGCGCCGCATAATCATTGCTGATGTTCCAGGACATGAGCAGTACACTCGAAACATGGTGACCGGGGCCTCTACAGCGCACCTCGCACTTCTTCTAATTGATGCTCGGAAAGGTTTGCTCGAGCAATCTAAACGCCATCTCTTCATCTCTAGTTTGCTTGGTATTCCCCATATACTTATTGCGATTAATAAAATGGACCTTGTCGATTACGATGAACAAGTTTTTCAAGATATATGCCGGGATGTGATCGATTTCGCTAAAAAATTAAAGATCAGAGATCTCCAATTCATTCCTGTCTCCGCATTAAAAGGGGATATGGTTGTCAGTCGTGGTGACAAATTGGACTGGTACACGGGACGCACTATCCTGACCTATCTTGAGACTTTGGAGGTTACTGGCGATTTGAATCTTATCGATTTCCGGCTTCCTATTCAGCTAGTCCTCAGACCTAATCAGGATTATCGAGGCTATGCAGGAACTATCGAGGGAGGAAGTGTTAAAGTGGGTGAAGAGGTGACGATTCTCCCTTCCAAAGAGACCACTCGAATTAAGTCTATCTCCGTTGGTGGAGAGAAAAGGAAATATGCTTTCACCCCTCAGTCTGTCGTTGTTACCTTTGATGACGAGATTGATGCAAGCCGAGGTGAAGTGATTGCTCGTACTAATAATATCCCACATACCGCCAATGTCTTCGAAGCGTTTATTTGCTGGATGGACTCTGTCCGGCTTGAAACCAAGCAGACATACATACTTAAACATTGTTACAAGTCGACTCGATGCACGATCTCAACGCTTGAGTACAAACTTAACGTGAATACTTTACACCGCCAGAAGAATACAAAAACTCTGAAATTCAATGAGATTGGACGTGTACAGATTGAGACATCATCCCCCATATTCTTCGATTCTTATGAGCAAAACCGGAATATGGGCAATTTTATCCTAGTTGACGAGGCGACAAACCATACTGTAGCGGCCGGGATGATTTTGCCAAAATTACATTCCAAGGGCTCATCCCTATCACAAAAACCTCCTCAGAAAGGAGGCGTCATATGGTTTACCGGCCTTTCCGGATCAGGAAAAACGACTATAGCTGACCGTGTTTTCAAAGAGCTCAAGAAGCGCAATATCCCTTGTGAGAGGCTTGATGGTGATATTCTGAGGGATTCTGTCACATCCCACCTTGGTTTCTCGAAAAAGGACAGAGAGTTGAATGTTAATATTGCCGGATTTCTAGCAGAGCGTCTAGCGGCACATGGGGTTATTGTATTAGCTACATTCATATCTCCTTATCGCAAAGACAGAGAGCAGCTTAAAGAGCGGATCGGCAACTTCACCGAGATTTATGTAAATGCTCCTTTGGAAGTTTGTCGCAGTCGGGATGTAAAAGGTTTATATAAGCAGGTCCAAGAAGGGCAGATCACCTCTTTTACCGGTGTTGATTCCCCTTATGAACCACCTGAGTCCCCGGATCTCGAGATCCAAACTGATCAGGACAGCCTGGATGATTCCGTGAGTCTTTTCATGGAGTGGTTTGAGAAGAAGAACTTCAGTGGGAATTAGATGTTTTCCGTGCAACGTACATATATGTTAGGAATGCTATTATTCTAGCTCCGACTGTCCCTATAGCGACACCTAGCATTCCTAAAGCAATAAATCCTATCGTTACGGATACCACCCGTCCCAACGGCGTTATGATTTGTGCTACCAAAATGGCTTGTTTATGCTTCTTGACAAGAATTATTTTCGAAAAGATGACCTCAAAAACATACACAATCATCCCTGCTGTTATTATTTGAGAGTAAATGATGCTTTCCGCATAATCCTCTGTAAATAAGATTGTGATCGCCAATGGAGTCAATGCAATACAGATCCCTATGGATAGCGTGCTCACCAGTAGTATCCCAAGGAATTGTTGTGATATTTTTTTCTGCACATCCGACTGGCTGTTTTCTACTATTTTTGGGATCAAAATATTGGCTACATTGCCTATCATCATCTTGATCTGCTCCGGAATGATCTCTGCAAAGCTATAAATCGCCAACTGTACCGGCCCAAGGAATATTCCTACCATCAGCTGATCTATTTTTGATACCAGTGTCCTGAGGATACTTATCTTTGTTAGGAACATCCCATAATGCCTGAGGTCCTCACTGGATTCGTTATTTTTCTTGAATTTTCTCGCAATAATAAGGCCGGTCAGGTTCCCCAACATGGCTGTCCCAAGACTTGCAATTAGTATGGCTACAAGCGAGTTTGGAAATGCGAATATTGCCGTGATAATGGCAATCTTACTTACTATGGTAAATCCTAGATATAGTTTTGCTACTAACTCATATTCCTTCTTGCTTTCGAGAAATTGTTGCCATATATCTCCGCCTATGGCTAATGGAAATGTGAACCCTGCCACCAGTAGGCCCAGCGCTATTTCCGGGTTGTCGTTGAGCATATAGTACTTCAGCCCTATGCAGAACAGGATTAATGTACCGAGGAATGACCATCGTATTTGAGTCTTGATAACAATATCGATAGAACCATCTTTGTCCGTTGCCGCGTCGCTCCAAATCCCGCCCTTGTTAAATCCAGGCAAAGTCAAAAATCCAAAGGTTGCTATAAAGCTCAGGACCAATTGATAGTTACCATACACATCCTTGGTAACATATCGAGCAAAGATCATGCCCATTACCAATCCTATCAAGGTTGTCAGGATGTCTCTTATTAAGATTACGAAAAAGTTCTTAATAAAATATTTGGAATCCAGGCCTGTTTTCTCGCTGATTTTATTGAAGAATCTATTCATTTATATTTTCTTGAGCTCTTTTTCCATAATGTAAGAGGGATCAAAATTAAGTATTTTTTTTGCCTCCTCTATATCCGCATAGGAGTGCTTAATGTCTCCGTCCCTTGCCGGCAAATACTCCTTTTGCGCAGAAGACCCATAAATTCCTTCTATGATTTCCGCAAGCTCGCTGATAGTTATCTTTCCGCCGCCGCCTATATTCATAATCTTAACACCATGGAAGTCACCCCGTAATACAAGGCTATTTACTTCCGCTATTTTATTTACCGGGATAAAATCTCTCGTTTGTGTGCCGTCGCCATAGATACAAATCTTTTCGCCTTTTTTAGCGGCATCTATAAATTTGGCGATCACGCCAGAGTATGGCGAGGAGGCATCTTGCCTAAGGCCAAACACATTGAAATACCTGAATACCACTATATTAATCTGAAATAGATGTGAGAATGCTTGGCAGTAATACTCCGAGGTGGCCTTGCTTACCGCGTACGGAGATAACCCTTTTATTGGTTCCAACTCGTTTACCGGCAGGTGTGTTGTGTCACCATAAACCGAACTGGAACTTGCGAATGAGAGTTTTTTTACGCTATTTTCTTTTGCCGCGATTAAGACATTGAGCGTTCCCTTCGTGTTGACTTCAATGGTCTCTTGGGGATTTTTTATTGAGGCAGGAACCGAGACAACGGCTGCATGATGGGATATGAAATCGATCTGTTTGCATGCACTCATCAGACTATCCAGGTCTCTCACATCCCCTTCTATGACTTGGACCTTTTCACTAATACCTGAGATATTCTCCCTTTTCCCGGCACTGAAATTATCAAAAATAATCACGTCATGACCATCGTTCACAAACTTTTCGGCTATATGTGACCCGATAAACCCTGCTCCACCTGTGATTAATATTCTGGACATAGTTTATTCTTTTTCAAATACAAACATATACGAAAGCGTGTGCTCCCTACCTGTATGTCGATTCCCCGTCATAAGGTTAAGTAATTTATCCGTAAGGATTGTCGACAAGAGCAATATAGGCCTCAAGAATTGTGGCCCTAGCATCACTACCGGGTATAACCCTGTTGAAAAAGGCCCTATCCCTAATGGATCCATCTTTTTCATTTTAAATCCTACCTCCTCGAACATCCTTTTCAAAGCTGTGTGAGTATAACGGAAATAATCTTCCGGGTCTTGGTGATAAGCAATCAACAGTGGAGTATGACCTATGAATACTCCTCCTTTCTTTAGTATCCTATGAGATTCTTTGACTAAGTTCTGGTAATTGTAAATATGCTCCATCACATTGAAACAAAGCGCCATATCATAGTGGTTGTCCTCAACCTCAAATGGTTTTTCAAGGTCTATTTTTTTCACATTATCAGATTCCGGATATAGATCGGTATACGTAATGTTGCAATTCTCATCACGGCTTATGAACCTGTTGTAACTCATCGTGTCAGATTTACTTCCCAAATCTATCACTTCTCCGCTCAGTGGATTGTTTTTCGCATATCTTTGCAATGAAAGATTCATGAGCGTCCGTACCAATGTTTTTCCTCGTAATGTCTCCACGATGAGGGCACGGATTAATCCAGGATTCTTGCTGTTTTTCTTCATTTTGTCTGTTGTAAATACCAAGCGACAAATTTCTCCAACCCTTCTTGAATACTTGTCGCCGGCGTGTAATCCAATAATTGTTTTGCCTTCTTTATACTCGCATATGTTATAGGTACATCCCCAGGCTGCTCAGGCATTTCATCGATATTTGCCTTCTTCCCTAAAAGTTTTTCAATGATTCCTATGAAATCATTTAATACTATTGGCGTATTGTTCCCTAAATTAATTATTTCATATCCTATTTTCTTTTTTATGGCAGCATAAATACCATCAACTATATCTTCTATATACGTGTAATCTCGTTTTGTTGTTCCGTCCCCAAATCTACGAATCGACTGCCCTTGGTCAATCCATTTCGTGAATAAATATGGTGCCATATCGGGCCTTCCCGAAGGACCATAGACCGTGAAAAATCTCAGACAGGTTATATTTAGTCCATACTGCTGATGGTAATAACGGCATAAATTCTCGCCTCCTAACTTTGTTGCTGCGTAGGGGCTAATTGGTAAAAGTGGCCATTCATTTTCCTCGAAGGGTATGTTTTTAGACCCCCCATAAACTGATGAACTTGAGGCAAAAGCGATGTTCTCCACCCCTGTTTCTTGGGCTGCTTCAAGAAGGTTGAGTGTCCCTGAAATATTCACGTCATGATAGAGCATTGGCGACTCAATTGAGGGCCTCACCCCCGCGCGCGCAGCCAAAAGAATGGCATGAGTAGGCTTATGCTTTTTAAAAACTTCTTTCACGCCATCCGCGTCTCTGATATCGAGTCTCTCCAGCGTGAAGTTATCCGAAAAATCAGCGATGTTTCTCTCCTTAATCGCCGGATCGTAGTAATCATTAAAATTGTCGACACATATCACCTCGTTGCCCTCGGCGATAAGTCTGCGCACGGTATGTGATCCTATAAATCCCGCGCCACCTGTGACAAGAACTCTCATCTTCCAATTGATTTATATGTAAAGCCCAGCTCCGTCATCTCTTTCGGTTTGTAGACATTACGTCCGTCGCAAACAAGACTGCCTTTCATTCGGGATTTGATCTTCTTGAGGTCGATCGCCCTGAACTCATCCCACTCCGTCATGATAAGCAGCGCATCCGCGCCGGTGGCAGCGTCGTATGGACTGGCAGCATAGATGACCTTGTCGCCAAAAAGCTTCTTCGCGTTTTCTGCCGCGACTGGATCAAATGCTGCAATCTCCGCACCTTCCTCAAGCAACCTTTCGATTGTTGTGATGGCCGGTGCTTCGCGCATGTCGTCGGTCTTCGGTTTGAATGCCAGTCCCCACATCGCGATCTTTTTCCCTTCCAGGCTTCCCATTTCTTCTTTAAGCTTCGCAAAAATTCGAAGCTTTTGCGTTTGATTCACTTCTTCTGTCGCTTCCAGGATAAGGAACTCATAGCCGTTGTCTTTTCCGGTCTGAATGAATGCCTGGACATCTTTTGGAAAGCAGCTGCCTCCATAACCAATCCCGGCATGCAAGAATCTTGGACCGATACGGTCATCGAGCCCGATCCCTTTGGCAACCTCGGTGACATCGGCCCCGACAAGCTCGCAAAAGTTAGCGACATCGTTGATGAACGATATCTTAGTCGCAAGGAATGAGTTGGACGCGTACTTGATGATCTCGGCACTATGAATGTCCGTAAATAAGAGCGGCCTGCCGGCCCGAACAAGTGGAGAGTAGAGTTTTTCCATCAGCTCGCGTGCTTTTTTGGAACTCTTTCGTAAGCCAACTACGATCCGATCCGGGTTCATGAAATCTTTGACGGCCGTACCTTCACGGAGGAACTCCGGATTGTCGACGACATCAAAGTCGTGTTTGCCGTTGGTCTTCTTGATTGTCTCTCTCACCCGTTCGCTCGTACCGACAGGTACGGTCGATTTATTTACAAAAACCTTGTAACCGTTTAGGTGTTTACCGAATGTTTCGGCTACTTTCATGACCGCTGTTAAGTCCGCTCTATGATCTTTGTCCGGCGGAGTCCCGACGGCGCTGAACACGACTTCGGCTCCCTCAATGGCACTCTTTGAGTCGATCGTAAAATGGAGACGTCCTTCTTTGTAATTACGCAGAACCAGCTCTTCAAGACCCGGCTCATAGATTGGGATGACCCCTTTTTTGAGGTTTGCTATTTTAGATTCATCAATATCAACGCAGGTAACGTTGTTTCCTAGCTCCGCGAGGCATGTGCCTGTCACGAGACCAACGTACCCGGTACCGATTACTGTTATATTCATAAGCTGTTGGCAATAAGGTTACTTAGGCGCGGTTTAACCTACCCCAAATCTGTTACTGTGTCCAGTATACGTAGAATTCGGTGTTGCCGTGACGGTCGATTATGATTTCGTCATGGTCAGCCGAATTTTCAATAGGTTCTATCGCTATGAGCATTGTGCCTGGAGACACTTCCCCGTCCCAGTCGCTCAGATAGGTGTAATTGTATTTTTCTTGATAATTTGGGTCCGCATAGAACTCTCTGATTTGATCGTTGATATGGAGATACCATTTCTCGCTAAGTGGATTTATGTTGTCGTCTAGGATAAGGTTGGAGATGCCGTTTTGGCTTATTACCTCAATCAACTCGTCCCACCCCTGATCTGATAGAAAAGCGCTAGCGCTTATGGAGTACGGCTGATTCATCTGACTGTGATAAGTGATTATAAGTTCTTCCCCATCTCCTGACCGACCTTGCTCTATCTGAGCTCCCTCTTTAAGAAGGATATTCGTATTGATGTTGTAGATGAGCGTGAAAGGCACAACAATGAGGCCTACAATCAACAAGATCTGTTTTGGCTTGGTAGTTTTGCTAATAACCAACATCCCCATAAGACTCATAATGACCGTCAAATAAGGCAAATAGTACACTCTGAACCCATTAAGCGAGAAGAATATGATCGATAAAATCAGTACGACATACAGGACTCCCAGCGCTTCTCTCCCTTGTTTGTATCTCAAAAAGACAACTACCCCAGTAATCGATATCGCGATAAAAAATGATGACAATCCAAGTCCCCATTGATCAATCAACATAAATGGCATTTCTATCAGCGTGAGCAGTGGATTTCTGATCCCCCCTTCGTAAAGAGTCGTGTTTTCGGTTATATTCATGAGCGATTTCGCCGGGATTCCAATCATATTCGCGAGCTTTGCCATCGGCACATCCATATACCCAGTCGTGATGTAGGCGGCAATGTTATAAAACATAACCGGGATGAACACTCCAAATGCCACAGCCAGAGCTCCAAGTGGCTTTTTCCAGTCTTTCTGATAAAGCAGGATCAGCCCTGCTAACATTGGGATCAAAAAGAGCCCGGCGAGCTTTGTTATGAGAATTAGTCCGAGTCCTACTCCCATTCTAAGCGCTCTATCCCATGTCCTTTCTTGGACAAATTCGTAAGCGAGCAGCACGAACGTTATGACGAAGAAAGTGTATGTACTCATATCCTGGAAAATCGCGAGTCTCGATGCAAAGTTAGAGTAACTGTCGATCGCAACGATGGCTGCTGGGACTAGCGCCAAATAGGCCTTCCCCTCTTTTAAGAGTTTTTTACCTGCGATGAATGTTGCGACTATGACAAGGAGCCCCATAATCACTTGAGGAATTCTGATCATCCACAACGACATTTCATAAAATCCTCTTGGCTCAAATAGATTATAGATGGCATGACTGATAAAAAAACCGAGCGGTGAGTGACCTGTCTCGGAGATGAAATAGGCGTTACGGCCGGCAACCATACCATCAACAAGGTCGTACGACTGGACCGACAAATCCATCTCATCGCCGTTGATACTTGCACCGCCCAAGTTTGCGACTCTAAGCAGGAACCCCACGAGCAAAAATAGAGAGACTCCTCTTATTTCCTGTTTGTTTATTTTGATATGCTGCTCCCGCACTTTCATTGCTCGACTGAGGCCTATCCCTATGATGAACAGCATGAGCGCAATTAGAATAAAACCGGTTAGATGCTCTCTGTAAATATACTGTTTCCCTTCAATAAAAATATTGAGTACCCCAGTCGGATATGTCATCAACAAAGACAAAGCGACCCCGAAAGCGCCGTCCACTCCGGTCAGCAGATCTGATTTCCGCTTGAGTATTCGCAAATAGGGTAGCCCCATAGTTAACACGAAGAACATCCCCACTCCTACCCGGCTGATATTGAGTAGCGATGTATCAAATTTAAGTGAGAGGAGGCTTAATAATAGCGTCAAAACTCCTGCGATTAGAACTACTCTCTGGATATGACTAGCCCTCCAAGAAATCATTGATACTATCTGTTATATACTTAAGCTGATCCCCTGTCAGCGTCACACTCGACGGCAACGATAAGCCATGTTCGTAAGCGTCTAAACTTCCCGGGAACTCCCCTTCGAAATAGTCTAGTCCCTGATAACACGGCTGCTTATGCATCGGATAGAAGAGTCTTCGCGTACCGATATTTTTCGCTCTTAAGTGTTCGCTTAATGCCTCGGGGTCTTCGACCCTGATGTTTGTAAACCAGGGGGTCATTTCCACCCCGTCTGAAGGTCCGTAGAACTTCACGTTTGGCATTAATGATTTGTACGTTTCGTATATGTGCATTTTTAGCTTTAAGATCTCCGGCAATTTCTTGAATTGAGCCACTCCGATTGCCGAATGGAGGTCGGTAATCCTAAAGTTGTGTCCGATTTCATCGTGAATAAATGTTCCCTTGGTCAGTCGCCCGCAATTTTTGAATCGGATCGATTTCTCGGCGAGTTCGTCCGAGTCTGTCAAAATAAGTCCTCCTTCGGCGGTCGTCATGGTCTTATTTCCATAGAATGAAAGGATTCCAATATCTCCTATTGTGCTTACGTGTTTACCTTTGTACTTCGTTCCGACCGCTTCGGCGCCGTCTTCGATCACGACCAAACCTTTTTCGCGAGCAAGATCCATTATCTCATCCATCGCTACTGCGTTGCCATAAAGATGGACCGGCATGATCGCTTTTGTCGCCGGCGTGATCTTAGCCTCAATGAGGGCTCTCGTTGTTTGTAATGTCTTTGGATCGACATCGCAAAAAACCGGCTTTGCTCCTGCCAAAATTACCGCGTTAGGGCTCGCTACAAATGTTAAGTCCGGCACAATCACTTCGTTACCCTGTCCTATTCCCAACGCGTAGAGCGCACCGAAGAGCGCCATAGAGCCGTTTGAATAGGCGATCACGTGTTTCGCACCGGTATATTTTCTAAATAGCTCTTCGAACTCTTCGGTCTTTGTATTCTCCGTGATGAAAGTCGATTTAATTACTGCGGTGATTTCGCTTAGTTCGTCGTCTGTAATCCAAGGCTCAATTTGTGGAATGAATGAGTTTGCGTCCATTGAAACGGGTTTTTATTGTAGCCCAAGTATATATGAATAAATATTTTGTGAAATTCGTTTTGCTCTTGCCAGTCGGACGTGCCTTGTAGATGACCGGAAACTCTATCAGTGATGCTGCTTTGAGTTTGAATGTATAAACGAGCTTGATGCAGAACTCTCCGTAACCTTGGAAGATCGCCTTGAGATCTAGGTTGTGGAGTAAGCTTTTTTTGAAAAGCACGAAGCCCGCGGTCGCGTCGGCTATATTCAACCCCAATGTCAGCGCGACAAATTTGTTGAACAGTTTGCTGCCAAGGAATCTAAAACGTGCCATCTTCATGGCTCCTCCCCACATATACCTCGACCCGCTTACGATGTCGTAGAATTTGCTCATATCGATCATCCGAGGGATATAGGCTGGGTCGTGATTAAAGTCGGTATCCATGAGCAGGATATGATCTCCGCTGGAGTGTTCTATCCCATATAATATGGCGGTAGCCAAGCCTCTTTTCTTTCGCAAAAAGACTTTGACGCTTAGATCGTCTTTGTATTTCTCTTGGACCACTTCACCGGTTCTATCCTTGCTATCGTCAACTACAATGACCTCATACTTGACTTCTTCCGGTATGTTTTTGCGAATAGCCTCGATAAAATCTACAATGTGTCCTTCTTCGTTGAATGTTGGGAGTATGATGGAAAGTTTCATGTTTTTTTTAAAAATCAGCTTTCCTATTCTAACTGGTTTTTTTTGGTTTTTAAATGTTTTTCGATTATAGTCTGGTGGACGTATATCTTTGATATTGGAATTTATGAAATGTTATTTGTGCGGAGCTTCGACCCGAGCCTTCATAGATAAAAACGGATACACAGTTTTCCGTTGTGATGCCTGCCGACTTGGGCAGATCTATCTGGATAAAAATTATGATGACTTCGTTAAAAGTCATTATTCGAAAGACTATTACATGGGTGGCATCGAGGAATCCGCTTATTCTGACTATAAAGATGAGAAGAAATACATCCGACTTAATTTTCGTAAATTTTTAAGAAAAATTCTTGCTTATAAAAAGAGTGGTAAGCTCCTCGATGTTGGATGTGCAATGGGATATTTCGTTGAGATGGCTACCGAAGCTGGCTTTGACGCCTATGGAGTTGATGCCTCCGCGTATGCTATCGCCGAAGCGAAGAACCATATTCCCGAATCCAAGCTTCAAGCCGCTACGATTAGCGACCTAGATTTTCCTGAAAAGTCCTTTGATGTCATTACAATGTTTGATGTCTTCGAGCATCTGAATGATCCCAAAAACGACCTCAAAAAGCTTCGTTCTCTCTTGAAAGATGATGGCATCTTAGTGATTGCAACTGGTGATGCCAACAGTCTAGCGGCTACGCTACTTCGACGTCGCTGGACTTTTTATATCCCTCCTGAGCATATTTTTTATTTTGATCGCAATAACCTATCATCATTATTGGAAGAGGTTGGATTTGTACCGAAGCTATGGTTTCGTATAGGCAAATGGCTAAGCCTTAAGTACGTTTTGCATCTTGCGCGTACAACTGGCGAAAGCAAAGTCGCCAATCTTTTATACAAAGTACTATCTCCAATTGCATCATTACCACTATATCTTTACTTAGGGGACAATATGGCGACAGTCGCGACTAAAAAGTTGCATGTTAACAGCAAGTAGTGTAATTTTGCCTGCGCAATCAAATCATCAAGAGTGGCAGAGGGAAACGGCCCGAAGGACTCGATAGGCAATAAGCATTTTTACTGCAATTTGAAAACTTGGCTACAAATAACTCACAGCTCCCTGTCGTATCTTCCTCGATACGACTTCGTCGCTCTTCGTTATTTTCGCTCAAGTTTTCCGCATTTCGTACCAAAATGTTATTACCTATCGAGTCCGTGAAGCCACAGCAACCATCCTTACGGAAAGGTGCTAAATCCGTCCCTGAAAGGGGAAGATGACACGCTATACGTCCTTAT
>MNZJ01000032.1 GCA_001873565.1 Candidatus Peregrinibacteria bacterium CG2_30_44_17
GCAGCTGCAGCAGGACCTATAGCGGGAGCTGCGATAATTCCCAAGACGCCACCGACAGCAACTCTGCCTGTTGTACTCGCAAACAAATTGTAAGCACTGTTCACAATCGCATAAGCTCCAATACTTGCGGCACTAGGTGAAGCAAACCATTTAAGCATGCTGTGTTTTGCACTCCATGTTTGTAGACCCTTTACCCATCCATCAGCACGCGTAGTACTGACTTCGGAATGCACATCGACATTCATCGCTTTACCAACTTTCAGAGCTATACGGAAATTATCAAGATCCAAATTGACAATACCTTGAACGTGTCGACGCTTCAAGTCTCGCATACTTTCAACGTGTCGACGCTTCAAATCTCGCATCCTTTCAACAACATCGGTGGCAACGAGCTTGTCGTCCGTGCCTTCGGCTTCGGCACCTATAATATGCTCACGTCTGATCTGATAAACCATACGAGTAGCACGTCTGCCAAATTCGACATCATCAACATCGCCGATCAAATAAGCCTTGGCTAGATTATCAAGATCTTGCATATAAACTTCACCTTCAACATCGGCAATAACTTCCTCGGCAGTCACATCTCCCATTTCGAATCTATTCAAGATCGCATTTACCTCAGCTTTATGGGAAGCAAGCTCGCCTCCGGCTTCACCGCTCATCATTTCTTCGAAAAAGTTCGGCTCATTCTTAAGTTTCTCTGCGTACTCGGCTTCATATTTATCAACGAAACCTTGTCTGGCAATACTGCGACCATAGCCCTTCAAGAAATGCCAAGGTTTTTTAAACCAACTGGCGCCTTTCCTATCTTGAATAAGCTGGCCCATCTCCCTTTCGTATCTTTCTTCCGCAAGTCTACGAGAGATTTTTCTTATTTTTTCTTCAACATCGACAACGGCAACGCTGAGTTTATCCATGGTAGGCCCTTCCATAAATCGTACACGTGGTACTTTTAGACTCTCCTTCGTATCTTCCTCTATATATAGTAGGTACTTATACAAAGCACCCCAGTCTTCGAAACGAGCATCTTTCATGAGACCGTAAACCGCATACAAAGTAGCTATCTTCTCTTCGGTAAGCTTAAACAGCTGCATAAGCTCAGGATGGCTCATGTAATGCTCTTTGACCGCGGCAAAATCATTATTCCCGAAATACCTGAATTGCTGACACAGAACTTTCATAAGTCCGTGAATTTCAGCCTTGTATTCGACGGTATTAGCGCCCTTTTCACGTAGCATTGTTGGCAAATCACGATAGTTATCGCGCAAAATCGCCATAGCATCTTGGTAGTTACCAAGATCAACATCCAAATAAGCCTGCGCCGGCGCACCGGTAACCTCACTTCCTTCAATTCTCTCCCAACCTCCGTGAGTTTCCTGTAGTGACCAAACTTTAGGCTGCCTATCTCTATCTTCATAGTGCTTCAAAACAGACAAAAGCTGCTCGAAATTTGACTCATGCCAAGCATTTGGAATGAACATCGTAGCCCTTCTATATAATACCATCGCCTCCCGACTTCCAGAGCCGCGAGTCTCAATAGCTTTGTATAGGTCAAGAATCAATTGATGCCTAGCCGCTGGGTCATTTTTCTTATCCGGAGGTAAAAGAGCTAACAAAATATCATTAACTCCATCAACAGCTCCAGGGAATTTTTCCTGAAAAGCATCGAAGGTCAAAGCTCCTTCAGTCTCGTCTTTAAAGACATTATAACGACCCTTACCGACATAAACGGTATTAAGGATCATGTTGGAAATTTTTCTCTCAATATGACTGCGTGCCGCCGGCCTAACTCTCACAGCTCCAGCAAAAAGCTTAAGCCTATCATCATAAGCTTTCAAAGCTTTACGATAATCATCCATGCCTTCTTCGTTTGCAGAATCAGTAGGCTTGACTGGCTTAGTTAGGTCCATAAGCTCGACATAAATCTCGGCAGCAACGCGTTCTCGACCACGACTCCTTGCAAAGTCATCGGCGATTTCACCGGTAGAACCTTCGCGTCCTTTTTGCAGCACATACTCTTCGGTCAAATCTGCGATTTTATTAGCAAGAGGAGTACGGAAACTTTCATCAGCTTCCTTCTCAAGCTCAGCTGCACGCGCTTTGCGTGCCTCGCGCTTATCAAGTTTGTCCTTGTAATTAATATAATCAACAAGTTCTCCTTTGAGCATGTCGCCATCCTCATCGAATTCACACGCAAGCCTAAGTGACTCTTGAGGATTCTCTGTGTCGAGAATTTCCCAAGGATCCTCATCACCACCCAAACCACGCCTATCGTCATCCCAGTAATAAGCCTCCGTACCATCAGGCTGAACAACTGTAACTACGTGACTCCATCTCTCAAGACGACCACCTCCGGAAAGCTCAAATTCAACATCGACATCCTCCCGAATTCGCGTGATTAATTCATCAAACCTAACTCTTTGCCCAGGGTTCAAAGACTCCCTGATTTTATCTGCGCGTTGATTCACAAGCCTATACAAATAAGCGAGTTGTTCGACTTTTTCTTTAGGGGATCTAACGCTCATCATGCGATACAAATCAGCATAGCTATCGCTACCTTCGCTTAACTTGGCAACAAACTCGCCAAGTAGCTCGGGGTTATTTTCAATCTTGCCGCCAAAAGCGGTTTCAAGACGTCTTTCTTTTCTATTATCAATTTGAACGCTATTCACGTCGGTCATGGCAACACCACTTGCCTGACCGTCGAAGTAAGTACGAGCTGCATCAAGTGCGTCAATAAAAGCCTGCAAATTGCCGGCAAAATCCGCCCATGTAACTTCGTTAAGTTGCGGATACGTACCATCAACATGCGCCTTAAAATGAGACACAAAGTCTTGATCGGCTAGAGCAAATACGGAGAGACGACGCATCAAATCCGCGTCGGCACCAGACAAGTCTGAGCCGGCAAGATCGGCTTTGTACGATTCAGCCTCAGCTATCGCTTGAAAAAGCTGCTGTTTGTCAGACTCTTCCAGACGATTATCTTTCAGATTTTTGGTTTCATCCGCGTATTTGACGGATAGTTGTCGTAGCACCTGGAGAGAGATTTTTGACTCTACTGCCTCCGGCCTACTGTTTCGTGGTGTAGCGTTCATATGTTTGTTTTTAGTATTTATTTTTAAAAAAATATGTGAAAATTTATATTGCAACTGCAATCGCTCTTGCCTGCACAAAGAGCTTGTTTAAGTCAGGCGACTCACCGGCAAAAAACCCGAGAACTTCAACCTGCTCTTCATAATCACGACACGTGCTAAGCATAAAAAGTGCCGCATAAATTTGCTTTGCAGACACAGCACTAGACGTCAAAGCATCGGCCAAAGCTTGTTTGATTTTCTTCTGTAAATTTTTATTTTGATCTTCCATCTACGTACAAAAATCACAAATTATCATTAAATGATAACATATTTTGCGCACGAAAGCAACCCCCACAGACCATAAGGACAGTAGAGAAAGCTCCCCGCATAGAATTCGTTAATCACAATACACAAAAAAATCTAGCACCACGCCGGCGGGAGCGAAAAAAATCACTTGAATAATTTTCTTATCAAGGGACGTATCAGCAGCGCTCATAATCTTTTGAGACCGTACATGCTAGGTCGAAAAAGACAGGAAGCGATGCCGCGAAATCACATGAATAATTCTCTTGTTTTGAGCGATCTTGACCGATTAGGCACGGGAGCGAAAAACAAGAGAATTATTTCACTATCCCCTTCATCCAAACCTTATACCTATCAGCTTTCACGCCAAACAGCGCGGCATCGAGAGATTCAAGATATTCGGCTATTGTTGACTGAGCGGAATCCGCGGTAACCTCCTCCCCTTCCAGCATAACGCTACTGGGCGCATATCCATCAAGCAGGCCTAAATAATTAACAACCTCATCAAGATTTACGTATAGGACGGTATCATCATAGCCCTTGGTAGCTTTTGTCATTTCGACAAAAGCAGGATCCTCGGCCAAAGAACCCTGTCCGTCAAAAAGCTCCCATCCATCATACGTCGAGAGGATAAGAAGTCCGTCAGCAGTGATTCCATAAGACAGAGTGAAAACCTCTCCCTCTGCAGGCGGCGTACCACCAACATAAGTCTCATAAACGGAAGATAGAACATCGGTATACATCGAAACAACATTGAACTCTCCTCCAAGAACAGAAGTCTCTGTTTTGGACAAAGAATCCCACGTACCGGTCTCGTCATACTGCATCATCATGATAACAGAATCGATCTGTGAATCCATGCGCGTCATCAGCTCTTTTGCATTATTCAAATCGGAAGAGACATCCACGATTACCGAAATAGCCGGCAATGAAACACTGCCATTGTCGTGGATTATAGCCGCATACCCCTTGTCCAAAAACGTGCGTATTTCGGTAGCAAAATCCAAACTAAAGAACTGCGTGGTAATAGAATCTATAGATTCGTAAGACGCGTCTATATCTTGACCGTTTCTATGGATCCACAGATCAATTAGTCCGGCCAGATTGCCAGATTCGTCATACAAGACCAAATCAGCAGCAGGCACACTGTCAGCCAAATAGATTTCGTCACCCTGCGTTTCATCAAGTCCAAAATCAAGATTATCTATAGTCTCGCGGTCGCCATCACTATAACCGCTAAGCACAATCTGCTCGTCTTCAAATCCAACAGCCCAAACCTGATTATCCATCAAGTAACTTCCCATCCCGAAGAACGAACCCACGCCAAACGGCGAACCTGTCATTTCCTCATAAGAGTCATAATTCATATAAACATATCCCAAGTATGGAGACTCTACCTCCTTAACGCTCGTCATATACTCTTCGTTATCAAGCAAGCTTTCGGCGTCACCAGCCTCAAGCCTACCTTCGGAATTCAAGAGGGAAGCGGACGTCCCTGCGACCATCAGAACATCATCGATAAGCATCGTGTAACTCTCGCGTCCTTCAAGAGTAGCGCTATACATATCCTTATCTCCAAGAGCTACGACCTCGGCTTCTCCGCGATCAACCATGGCGTCAAGCCAAGCTTGAGTTTTTTCGATATCGGAAACAGTCATCGCCACATAAGCATCCTGCTCGGCATAAGCCATCACAAAACGGAATCCGTCCTCTCCCAAGATTGGAGCGATATCAGACTCGTAACTCAGCCCCATATCGGCAAATTGCTGCGTCATAGTCCCCAGAAAATCCTCTTCACCTGAAAATTTAGAAGCAAAATCATTAAAAGCCTCTCTCTGCCCTCCGTCTTTGGTAGTAATCGAAAGTACAAGCCACGTATCTTTTGGCAGAAGTTGCTCAATCATCACTCCATTCTCACTCTCATTAATGGATTCAAAAGAAGAGAAGCATCCGGAGATAAGAAGCAGTGAACAAACAGCAGACAGCAGAATCAACGATTTAATTGTTTTCATTTTATTTTGATTTAGGATAAAAAAAGCACCGGTATTATAAAGGGTATAGCGAATAGGGTATAGGCAAGTTATTGATTAACCAATTTGCGTATCATCACAAAGAGCATCCGTTGAACCTCGCAAAGCAGAGCAGTAGACCTGTCAAAGTCTACCTCGTTATACAGCTCGCTAGAAATAATAATTTGTGTTCAAGCTCGGCTATATAACCTTCCGCTATATTAGAAGGAATCGAAACCGATGACCGCTTCATCTGAGATACAAGCCCAAATCGCTCATCTTTGGGCATATGTCCAGTTGCAAGATAGACCTCCTTAACAAGGGATATAGATTTTTGCCAAACAACCAAATCTTTATGAGACTGTACGTATACCATGAAGGCACTATGCCATACCCATAATGAAACTCCCCGCAGCAAGCTACGGGGTATCTGCAGCTACTTCGTAGCTGTTTAGAATAGCGTGAGCTGTCCTCTGTATATCTGATGATAGGTTTGTCCTTGGTTTTTTACGTATTCTCCTATTACTTTTTCGTTCGCATATTGTCCTGCCGTATTGACGTAATAATATCCGCTTGTCC
>MNZJ01000037.1 GCA_001873565.1 Candidatus Peregrinibacteria bacterium CG2_30_44_17
TTGATCTCCTGTACACCACCTAGAGACGTTTCCAGCTTATTAATAATCTTCTCGAGTTTCACGGCTTCTTTCTTGGTGTATTTGCTGAATTCGCCGCTAGCCTTCTCATCTTTTAACTGTTTCAGATATTTGATCCTCTGCTTAATGGTCTTGAAGTTTGTAAATAGTCCAGGAACCCACTTCTGAGTTACGTATGGGCAATTACATCCTTTTGCAGCAGCTTTTACCAGTTCGGTAGCTTGTTGCTTTGTACTTACGAACATGATCGTCTTTCCCTGAGATGCTGATGCATTAAGGAATTTCACTGCCTCTTCCAGGGCTATTGCGGTTTTGTTCAGGTCGAAAACGTGGATCCCTTGTTTGTCTCCGTAGATGAAAGATTTCATCTTAGGATTCCATTTGCTCGTTGCATGTCCAAAATGAACAGCGTTTTTGAGCATTTCTTTCAGGTCTTTTTCCGTTGGCATGTGTCCTTGTGGTTATTGCCTAGATACCGTCTTCTCCTATCGAGGATTCCCTTTTGCGGGCAGGACAATAGGATCGAGTACCAGACTTGGATATAAATGGGCATTTTCGATGAAAACGCCAACGGTCGCATTTTAGTATAATCGCTTCTGGAAGGCAAGTGGAGAAATTGCATTGTGTTTGATATAATTTGTGCAATAAGAGTCTTAATATATTTAATTTCATTATTATGATTGATGATTTAAGGGGTCAGATTGACGTTCTTGATAAGAAAATTCTTTCTCTTCTTAAGGAAAGATTTGTGATTGCCCAACAGATTGGCGATCTAAAAAAAGGTAATGATTTGCCTGTGGTTGATGAAGATAGAGAGGCTTTGATATTGAAAAAGCTTGCTGAAGTTTCTATCAAAGAGGGTCTGAATCCGGATTTTGTTTGCTCCGTGTATGAGTTGATCTTCAAGGAATCTCGCAGATTGCAGTGTTGACGCAGGTGTTAAAAATTGGTATAATGTAATGATTTATAATCAAATCAGAAACATGATAGCTTCCGGTAATCAATCTCAAGTCCAAGTTCCTCAGGCTCAACAGCAGCCGGAGCCGGTTCAGGACTCTACTAAGGAGCCTGTGAAAATCACTATTATATTGCCTACTAATGCATATTTCTTGTCCGGCATACGTGATTTTACTTTGACGATGACTAAGAATATGACGGGTTTTTCAGAACAATGGGCTTATCGTTTTCAGTCAGTTGTGGATGAGCTCTGTAATAATGCTATCGAGCATGGATCTGAGAAAGGTCAGAATGTAACTATTAGCTTTGTTAATATCCCTGATGATAGTCTTGAAGTTATAGTTGAAGATAGTGGTACCGGTGCTAGTAAATATACCGCGGCTCAGATGAATAACTTGGTGAAGGAAAGGATTTCAATGATGCAAGGGCAGTATCTTGGCTTGCGCGGCAGGGGACTACCTAAGATTGTGGCCGAATGGACTGATGAGCTTTTGTTTGAGGATATTGAAGGCGGTGGACTTAGAGTACGTGTGAAGAAGTATTTACGTAGCAAAGAGGATGCAGTATTATCGTCGTCGGGTGATCCTACCCATGTGATGCTTACGTAATCACTATGAATAAACAAATAACAAATAAACAATTATGACTCAGGCAACAATAACATTTGAGGACGTGCGATCCGATAGTGATAAAAAAGTTAAGATCGTGAAAATCGTCGGTCAGCTTGACGAAAGCAATGTAGATGAAGAGGCAAAGAAAATTTATGCAGTGATTGAAGGTGCTGGTAGTGGACTTAGTTTGATTTTTGACTTCAGTGATCTTGAGTACATGAATAGTAAGTCGATCGGATATTTGACTGATTGGTACAGCAAAGTCTCGAGTAGTGGTGGCAAGCTTGTTGTTGCTCAGGCTAAGAGTAACATTGTCGATATCCTGCAGGTTGTTGGATTGACGCAGCTCGTTACTACTTATCCAAGTGTTGAAGAGGCTAAACTTGCTGTGATGTAGTTTGTATTTACGAATCATCTTTTGAGCCCTGCCTTTTTCGTAGGGCTTTTTTTGTTTGGTGGATTTTATTCCAAACTTCAGTAAAATAAAGAAGCTTAAATAAAAACAAATGATAGATGCTAAGATAGCTTTGGTTGCCGATTGGCTGACCGATCCGGGTGGGGCTGAGAAGGTTGTTTATGCTATGCACAGAATGTTTCCGGAGGCTCCGATTTATACTTCTATCTATGATAAGGATAAGTTGCCGATGTTCGAGGATGCCGATGTTCGTACTTCGTTTATCCAAAAATGGCCTGCGGCCAAGCATCATCATCAATGGTATCTCAAGTGGATGCCTGTCGCTTTTGAGCAGTTCGATTTGTCAGAGTACGATATTGTGATCTCCAGTAGTCATTCATGCGCCAAAGGTATTATTACGAAGCCTCAGACTATGCATATAAGCTACTGTCATACGCCTATGAGGTATGTCTGGGACGATTGTCACAGATATTTGAAAGATTATCCGTGGCCGAATATGATGAAAAAGGTGGCTGCTTACGTGCTTCATGATATACGGCTTTGGGATCGTTTGGCGGCCGATCGTGTCGATTATTTTATTTCTAATTCTGATTATATAGGGGAGCGTATTTCTAAGTACTACAAGGCTAAATCAGAGACTATATATCCGATTGTTGAGACTGATAACTTCTACTTATCCAGTGACACTGGTAATTTTTATCTTGCTGTTGGTCGGCTTATACCTTACAAGCGATTTGATCTGATAGTGGAGGCTTTTAATCATCTTGGCAAACCACTTAAGATTGTTGGGCGTGGTCCTGAAATGCAGAGACTCAAACGAATGGCTAGGCAGAATATTGAATTCTTGGATTATGTATCGGATGAGCAGTTAAGAGAGCTGCTTTCTACTTGCAAAGCTTTTGTTTTTCCTCAAGTTGAAGACTTCGGGATTGCACCTGTCGAGGCTATGGCTTCCGGAAGGCCTGTGATTGCTTATGCCGATGGTGGGGCGCTTGAGACCGTACAGGACGGAAAGAGCGGAGTTTTCTTTGATACTCAGAGTGCGGATGCGCTTATAAAAGCGGTTTTGCGGTTTGAGAAGAAGAAATTTAATGGTAAAAGTATTGCAGATAGTGTCGCTGAGTTTGGAAGAGATCGTTTTGAGAGAGAACTTAAGAGTTTTATTTCTAGGAAGTGGAAGAGCTTTAATAGGAAGTAATGAGCCTTTAATTCAAATTAGCATGGATATACGCAACTATTTTTACTATTTATGGCGAATGAAGTGGAAGGCTGTTTCTGTTGGCATTATTTTTGCTGTTTGCGGGTTTGTGTATACTTCCGTTTCCAGCATTACTACTTATGAAGGTGTTGTTTTTTTGACTGTCGGTATGGAACAGGCGGAATATCCGCAGGAGGCGGAAGCTTTTGGCGCACGAGGCGTGACGGAAGCCGATTATTACTTTGCTCAGACTGTTCAAGGATGGACTATGGACCCATCTTTTGCTAACGACGTGATTTCTCGATTACAGATCGTTAGCGACGATGCTGCGTTGTCTATTTCCGCTAGGCAGCAGGAAAGGCAAAATATTATATTCAGTGTTGTTTCTGGGGATTCCCAGACTGCACTTGATGCTTCACAGGCATCCCTTGATGAACTTGATGATAGGCTCATGGGTTATAACGAGACGATGCAAACTTCTTATAAGATTGCTAATCCGGCAGTCACTTTGCTGACTCACGAACCCAATGTCGTTAGGAATTCGGTTTTGGGGTTACTTGTTGGCATGATCTTCGTTTTTGTTGCGATGCTTTGTTATGAATTCCTTGTCGGTATTGTGAGTTTTACTTTTCAGGTCGAAAAAATTCTTGGTAAGCCTTCCATTGATCCTTCTTATATATCAAAAAACGGCTATATACTTGGTGTTGGCACTGATGTTTCCAAGAAGTACGGACGTGATGTTGTGCATAGCGGAGATATAAAGCATGGCAACTATGTATTTGTTGTCAAAATAGGCACTGCCTCTGAAAAAGAGCTACAGACTTTGGTAAAAGTAGTTTCTGATTATGAGTGGATCACGGCTTAACAAGGCTATTTAATGAAAATTGGAATTGATTTAAGGCCTCTTTTGCATGGCAAGGCGTCAGGTGTTGCTGTTTATACGCACTCCTTGGTCTCGGAGATGATAAAGCATAAAGAACATGAGTTTGTGCTTTTTCTTAGTGGGAGTAAAAGCGAATATTCACATATCATGGATGATTTCTCCGGAGCGAACATCAAGAAGGTGTTTTGGAAAGTGCCTAACAGGATACTTAATTTTGGTTTTTGGTTTCTTAATTACCCCAAGGTCGATCTCGGTCTGGATGCGATGTTCCTCCCCGATATGAGGCCGATTAGACTGCCTAAGGGCACGGCGAAAATTGTTACTTGTCATGACCTTTCGTTCCTGCGGTTTTCTCGATTTTTCTCATGGAAAAGCAGGTTTTGGTACAAGCTAAATAGCCCAAAGAATTATTTTCGGACTGCCGACAAGGTCATTTCTGTGTCGAAATTTACCAAGAAAGAGCTGGAAAGGCTCTGCGGAGTTGCAAGTGAGGTTGTTTATGAGGGCGCCAGTATCTCTGATGAGAGTGATACTGCGGCTGTTTCCGAGAAATACAATTTGCCTGCTCGCTACCTGCTATCTTTGTCTACACTTGAGCCCCGTAAGAATCTTAAGAGAGTTATAGAAGCATTTCAGAAGGCAAAGGTCGATTGTGATTTGGTTGTGGCTGGTGATTTTGACACATCGGTTTTTTCTAAATTGAAACTGCCATCGAGTGATAGAGTGCACTTAATAGGGGAGATTGCCGAGACGGAAAAGAAAGCCTTGTATGGGATGTCGGATGGTCTTGTTTATGTGTCTTTGTATGAGGGTTTTGGACTCCCCCCTCTAGAGGCTATGTGGTGTGGTAAGCCTGTCTTAACAAGCAAGGATAGTCCTATGGAAGAGGTTTGTGGCAAGTATGGCGTCTATGTCGATCCTTATGACGTTGCTGATATTTCAGCCGGTATAAGAGAGCTTATAACTGCCGATAAAGATCCCAAGGAAATTGCTGAACATGCCAGGAAATTCAGCTGGAGAGATGCAGCTAAACGCACTTTGGAAATCATTGAAAGTTCGCTGTGATTTATTTCTCCTTGTCTAAATAGTCTGTCACGAACAAAGACGCTGTTGTTGCGACAGGTACGGCTAAGATTATTCCAAGTATACCTAGCATCTGATATCCGATTAAGACAGAGATAATAATAATAACCGGTTTTAGTCCTACTGTTTTTTTCATTATCAGTGGAATAAGTACATTGCCTTCCAGTTGCTGAGCCATGATGACGATGCCTATGACCCATAGGACCAGCCATGGGGATTCGTTGAATGCAATCAATCCAGCCGGTATGCCTGCAAGGATGGGTCCTATAACAGGGAATAGCTCAGCTATTCCTCCCATCATTGCCAGCGTGATTGCGAAGTCGAGTCCAAGAAGCGAGAATCCGATCAAGTATAGTGTGAACATGGAAATCATAAGCATCATCATGCCACGTATCCAGTGTCCTATCTTGTCTTTGATCTTCTCTGATTTCTCTACGATATACGCGCTGTACTTAGATGGGAATACGGATTTCAGGAACTTGTCTACACTTCCCGCGTCTACTACCAAGAAGAATGTGATGATGAGTACTAGTATAGCGTTGAATACGCCATTAAATATCATCTTAAGAGCCACAAATGTATTGCCTGCAATGTTCTGTAATTGCTCGCCAAGTTTCTCGAGAGTGCCTTGCAAATTGTTTATAAATGTTTGCTGATCGACAGCTTCCAGTGATGATTGTAAGTAAGGTATTATCTTGTCTGCAAAAGGCAATGTCTCTAATGAGTCGCCGTTGGTGATGTTTGTTATGAGATGTCCGGCTTTCTTTGCAAGTTCCAGCAGCTGATCTGCAACGATCGGTATAAGATTTGATATGAAGAATCCTACCAGAAACAATAATACAGCGTAGATACCTAGTACGCTGATTGCTCTTGGTACTTTTCTGCTCTGTAATTTGTTTACTGCGGGATCAATAGCTGCATACAGCAGTAGCGATACGAAGACGATCAGAATTATACTTCTAATCTCGTATGCCACTTGCATTAACAGATAGATTAGTAGTATCACAAGCGCGGACTTAGCGACGCTAGCTATAGATAGATGTACCAGTACAGTATCTTGCTTCTTTGGCTTCGGCAGAGTGGATTCGATCTTCTGGTTATGAGTCTTCTCGTATTCTTCTATTTTACTTAGCGCATCTATTTTTGCCCTTATGCTTTTGAGCTTTTTTTGAGAATTTTTAAGCAGATTACTTATTCTGTTTTTCATGTTGGTTATTTATGATGTTAGTTGAGTTTGTATGATGTTTACTATTATCCATGCAAGGCTTGCCAGTGCGAGTCCTATGAGTGCGTACATTACTGCTTTTTTGCCTTTCTCTTTGTCCTCCGTGACGCCTCCCCATGCATAATAATATCCGCCGACTATGACGAATAGAACGCTGATTAGTCCCGCTACCCCTATGAGAAACTCGATAATGTATGTGATGTAATAAGGTAGCATCCATAGGTGAATATCGCCGGTTTTGATTCCGCATGACAAAAACTCCTCTCTACATGGATTCTCAGTGCTTAGGGTGCATTCCGTATTTGCCATGTACGCTGCCCTTTCCGTATCGTCGTTATTCGCACTGCTTATAATCGTCATGCACTCTGCATCTGTGAAGTTTTCCGCTCCTTGTGGCAATATTGTGTCTGCCGCTAATGCTGTCGGAATAAGCATTGCTATTGAAGCAATCAGAGTTAGTAGAATTGCTGCTGCTTTTTTCATGTTTGTATTTTTAGGACGACGCGCGACTTACATATTACATACCTGAGTAGGTGAGTGTCTAGTCAAATAGCATTCTTCCGAGCCTTACTATTGTTGCCCCACACTTGATTGCCAGTTGATAATCTTGGCTCATGCCCATTGAGAGCTCTTTGAGATGGTACTTTTTTTGGAGTTTTTTCATGCGGTTGAACTGGGTGGTGATGGCTAGTTGATCTGATGTGTCCTCTGCAATCGTCATTAAGCCTTCGAGCTTAAGGGAGGGGAGTGAGCTGACGGTCTCTATCAAAGGCTGGACGTGTTCCTCTAATATGCCACCTTTTTGATTTTCGCGACTTATGTTGACTTGTATGTATATTCTTTGTGTTTTTCCGAGTTTTTCGGCGGCTTTGTTCACTGCTTTGGCTAGTTTCTCGGAATCGATAGTTTCGATAACGTCGCATAGATTTACCGCCATAGCGGCTTTGTTGGTTTGCAAATGTCCTATGAAATGTTTTTCCACTCCCGTTAGCTCGGGGAATTTTTCGCAAGCTTCCTTTATGCGATTTTCGCCGACTATGCTGATGTTGTGTTTGCGAATGATCTTGAGTATTTCTTCCAAAGACCGCCCTTTTGTAACCGCCATTGTTTTCGTCATGGTTTTTAGATATGATTCACCACGGTTTGTATCATAACAAAAAATACAGATGTTGCCGATAGTGGCTATCGTAGGGAAGCCGAATACTGGAAAGTCTACAATATTCAATAGATTGCTTGGAAAGAGGAGGGCTATAGAATCCGATGTTGCAGGTACCACTCGTGATAAATTGATGTCCAAAACCACTATTGGTGGCGAGAAGATGTATCTTGTCGATACTGGCGGTATCAGGATGGAGAATGAAGATGATATAGAGGAGGATATGCTGGCTCAAGCACATATCGCTATTGATGGCGCTGACGTGATTTTGTTCGTTGTCGATGGGCAGAAGCCTCTCTCCGGCGAGGATTTCCATGTGGCTGAGATTTTACGCAAATCCGGGAAGCGTACGATTCTTGTCGCAAACAAGTGCGATAATCCCGATATTGAGAGTAGGAAATACAATCTCTATGAGCTTGGTTTTGGCGATGCAGTTGCTGTTGCCGCGCTACACAAGATAGGTCTTGATGCTTTGAGTGGTATGATCGTGACAGTTCTTGAAGAAGATGGGAAAACAGCGCCTGACGAGAAAGAAAAAGATGCCGACGTTGTACGCGTTAGTTTTCTTGGAAAGCCGAATGTAGGAAAGTCTTCATTGCTGAATGCTATTCTGGGTAAGAAGGAGTCAATTGTCTCCGATATCCCCGGTACTACTCGTGATACTGTAGAGGCTTATCTGAAGCATGGCGACAAAGAACTCTGTATTGTTGATACGGCCGGAGTTCGGAGGAGAGGCAAAGTGGCCAAAGGTATTGAGAAATTCAGTGTTCTTAGGAGTTTGCAGGCCATTGAGGATAGTGACGTCTCTGTGCTTGTGCTCGACTACAAAGAGGGTATTACCAGTCAAGATATGCATGTTGCTTCTTATATTCTCGAACAGGGCAATGGTCTTATCATCACTGTTAATAAGAGTGATCTTATGGACAATGTCCAAGAGGATTGCAATCGTTTTATCAAACATGCAAGATACAAGTTCGATTTTCTAGCTTGGGCTCCGCTTGTCTTTGTTAGTGCTTTGGAAAACAAGGGTACTTCTGAGTTGCTTGACGTGATTTTTGATTGCAACGAGGAGAGAAAAAGGCGCATTACGGATACGGATCTTTCGATCTGGCTTGAGAAAACTGTTTCTGACCACACTCCCAAGGGCACCAAATACGGCCAGCTTAACAGGATTGATTCTATCACTCAGCATGGTATTCAGCCTCCGAGTTTTACTATCAAGACCAGGTTCCCTGACAAGGTTCATTTTTCTTACCGCAGGTATCTGGAGAATCGGCTGCGTGAGGAGTTCGGTTTTAATGGTACTGCTATTAGGATTAGGTTTAAGTAAACGACTCTATAAAGTCATTAACAATCCGTATATATGGTTACTACAACTGTTGAAGTCCGAATACCATCTGATGTTGACCAAGCTATGCTTGCGCTTGCCGGGAAGGTTGCTGCAGGTCACCATGCGGAATTAGATTTCGATACCGATGTTCTCTCCGTTCAAGTTCCCGAGGATAATGTTGAGGGTTACACTGCAGCAATAGCTGCAAGATTCGGCGTTGTCACGGCTGCTCCTTCGAGTAATTGATTCCTGTATCCCCGGAACTACAAACTACAATTGGCTACACAATATCCTGGATCTTCTTGATCCACCTTTTTTTGTAGTACTGTCGTCTGTCGAGGTTGTGGAATTTGAGCATTTTGTCGCTGATTATTATGCTCGCTTCTTTCCCTTCGTTTTCGGTGAACGACTCGAGTTTTTGCTGCATCCTTTTCATTTGCCATGAACGTAGCTTCTCTTCTATCCTGTCTCCGAATTTGTTGCGAAGCAATTTCTCTTGAAATCTGCGAATCGCGCGTATCCATCCTCTGTTGGTGCGGTAATGTCTTTTTTGATAATTGATTGGTGTTGCGAAAAAACTCTCGAGGAATCTGCGGTTATGGTCGATCAGATCTATATATGTTTGATAATCACCGCAAACCGGCTGCATGGTTTTGAGCCAATAGGCTAGATATATGTCGTGCTCAAACGCAATACTGTCCATATTCAGATTGTCCTCTGTGAGATAGAAGCTGAGGCAGAAGCGGCCTTGTATTTTCTGGCCGTGACGGCGGACGCCGAATAGGTGAATCCATATTGTCAGAAGAGTTCTGGCAATGAACATTCGACCAGGCTTTGTTACTACAACTAAGTCTATATCGGATTTTTTTGTTGGATTGTCGTAGGAAAGATTGTTAGCAACCGCTACCAGTCTTATAAACGGTATGATATTAAAAATCTTTCTGAATTTATTTACGCGTTGCCAATATTTTTTTGCAAGCTTGCGTCTCTCATGCATCTTGAAGAAAGCTTCTTCGTTGCCTTTTAAACAGTAGAGTCCGTCAGAGTAGCTTAACGCTGCGCTATTCTTGAGATATAGTTCGATCTGATGTTCGTCCAGAGGTAGCTTGTAAAGGTACTCTTCCACTTCTTCGCGCGACAATGGATAGTCGAACATGTCGAAGAATGCGAATGTTGATAAGATCGCCTGTTTGAAATTTATCTTAGTATTGAGTACCATAGGCGTAGTCAATTTATTGGTCTTAAATGCTACCAGAAACACAAAAGAAAATACAGAGAATCATTAAGAAGCTTCCCGGCAGGCCCGGTATCTATAAAATGATAGGCAAGGATGGAGCTGTTCTTTATGTTGGCAAGGCCAAGGATCTCAAGAAACGAGTGCAGACATATTTCAGAGACTCTGCTGATTTAACTGTCAGAATTTCCAAAATGATTTCGCGTGTTTGGAACGTTGAATACATAACAGTTGATTCGGAACTGGAGTCTCTTATCCTCGAGTCTAATCTGGTTAAAGAGCTTAAGCCTCGCTACAATGTTATGCTCAAAGATGATAAGAATTTTGTTTATATCAAGGTTTCTGACGAGGATTTCCCTAGAATCAAAATCGTAAGACAGGTTGAAAAAGATAATGCTAAATATTACGGACCGAAGACGTCTGCAAAAAAAGTTTGTAAGACTGTAGAAGTTTTGAGGTCTCTATTCCCAATACGCGATTGTGACCTTGGTATTCGTCATATCAGAGATGATGCAATGAATGGATCAGAAGTTGATGTTTTTAAGAAAACTATTCCGTATCCATGTTTGCAGTATCATATAAAGACATGTAGTGCCCCTTGTGTTGGCGCTGTCTCAAAAGAAGATTATGCGGAAATGTCTACTGAAATTTGTAGATTCCTTGATGGTAAGTCCAATGGACTTATGGCAACTCTCAGAAATGATATGGAAATCGCCGTTTCCGAGAAGCGTTTTGAGGATGCTGCCGGTATTCGTGACAAGATCCAGTCTATCGAGAGTGTGCTCGAGAGGCAGAAAATTTCGGAATCCGACGATGTGAACCAAGATGTGATCGGGTATTACCTCGGAGTTTCGGAAGTTTTTATCAACTTGTTTGTCATTAGAAGCGGAAAACTTATTGATAATGAGAACTTTGTATTATCTGTTCCGGATGTTTCTGATTATGACTTGCCTGAAGTTTTTGCAGGATTTCTGCGTGACTATTATGAGAAGAGCACTTTCTTGCCGGATTCCGTTTTGTTGCCGTTTGCAATAGACGAAGAGCAGCTTCTCTCTGCCATGCTGGGATTTAAGATTTTTTGCCCTAAAAAAGGGGAGAAACATAAGCTTCTTGCAATGTCGAACAGGAACGCGGAACATTATTACAAGCAGATGCTTGTGAAATGGGAGTCAGACAAAGCCTATGATCCCGCTAAGGCTCTAATTGAACTTGCAAACGTCTTGGGGATCAAGAAAAAAATCGTAAGAATCGAAGGATATGATATTTCGCATAATTCAGGTGAGTTTACTGTCGGCGCGATGGTTGCTTTTGACAAAGGCGAGCCTAAAAACAGTGATTATCGTCATTTTAAGATAAAAACCGTCGATGGCATTGATGACTATGCGTCTCTATCCGAAGTTATAACGCGCAGGCTGAGGTACCTATTCGCTGATATCCCAGAAGGAATCATAGTAAGACGAGGACTTAAAAAAAACATTCCCGAGATCGAAAAAATTATTAAGGCTGAGCAGTTATATGGAGGTGATTTGATTATGCGAAACACGGTAATAGTTGAAAAGAAGGAGCAAATCGTTGGTATTGGTCGTTTGCGATCTCAAACGAAAGACCAAGATACTATTCATTCTCTCTGGGTGTCTCCCAAAATGAGAGGTAATGGAGTTGGTCATGTTATCCTGCGTGAATTGATTTCCAGGTCTAAAGCTAAGAGAATTTATATAGGTTGTTATATGAAGAACGCGCCTTTTTACGAGAAGTTCGGATTCAGACATGTGAAGAAAGCACCATCTTTTATGAATAAGACAATGGATCATTGTGACGGTGATTGCGAGGTTGCCGGGGTTTTTGTTTATGAGAAGAGCAAAGATGCTTCGTTTGGCAAGATGCCTGATATCTTGCTCCTTGATGGTGGAAAGGGTCAGCTATCGACGGTTGCGAAGGTTTTGGTGCATTTTGACGTTTCAATTCCGATAGTTGCTATGGATAAAAGCGGCGAAAAGTTGTGGATTTTGCAGGGCGGAAAGGTTGCTCTCTCCACTCTTGCATCCGATTCTCAGCCATTTTATCTCCTGAAAAGAGTTATCGATGAAGCACATAGATTCTCCAATAAACTGCGCGAAGATTTGCAAATTAAAAAATTAACCCAATAAAACATGTTGAAAGACCAGATCGTATCGGATTTGAAACAGGCTATGCTGGCCAGGGATGAAATTCGGGTTTCCACTTTGCGTATGCTCAAAGCTGCAATTATGAAGTTCGAGGTTAGTGGTGCCAAAAAAGAGGCAACCGAGGAAGATGTTATCGACTTGGTAAAGAAAGAGCTGAAAGCCAGGAAGGACTCTTCGGAGCAGTTCCGTAATGGCAATAGGGATGATCTCGCTGACAAAGAAGACGCGGAAGCTAAGATACTTGAAGCTTATATGCCTGAGCAGATGAACGAGGAGCAGGTGAGAGCTATCGCTACGGAAGTTGTCTCTAATTTTGGCACTGTCGGACCTCAAGATTTTGGCAAGGTAATGGGTGCGTGCATGGGTAAGTTAAAAGGGAAGGCAGATGGAGAATTGGTTAACAAAGTTGTGAAGGAACTATTGTCTTGAGTATATTGGTGAGTTTAAAAAAAAGAGACTTCGTAACGAAGTCTCTTTTGAAATTCTATCTGTATCTTGAGCACTAGCGCGTAACTGAGATTGTCTCAGATAGCTCAGCACTTGGAGCTGCAACTGTTATTCTACTTGTAGTTGCGTCTAGAATGACTGTGTACCCCGTGGCGTAATTAGTACAGTCTGTGTAAGCTGCTCCAGATCCTGTTGGATCAAAAGGCATCTCAGCTAGATATGTTGGAACTAGGTCGCTACAAATATCTATACCTGCAACACTGATTTCTGTGGCGGTACCTGTGATTGCAGCAGGAAATGCGCCTCTGTTGTCTAGAGAGTACTCGTAAACAGCGTCGATAATAGCTTTGACGTCGCTGTCTCTCTGAGTATTGTTGGCCTGCTTGATTTGCCTAGCCGGATTGACTGCGATAATGACGATTCCTGCAAGGATCGCGATTATCACGATGACGAGGAGTACCTCGATCAGGGTGAAGCCTTTTTTGTTCATGGGCTTGTGGGGTGAAAAAATTTGTTTTTGTATTTAAAGGCGCATAAGAAGTCAGCGCTTTTTGTTAACGCTGCTTAGTCTATAGCACTTCAATTACTTAGACAAGTCCAAGTATTTATTCCACTCTATTACGGGAAGGTTGATCTCCACTGCTGCGTCCGATGGGTCCAGCTGGTTATCCCACTTTGCATAAATAACGGATGAATATACTACTATTACTACGAATAGGATAGTTGTCGTGATTAGATATATGTAGTGCTTATTTAACATAGAGCCGTATTTTTATTTGAATATTTTCTCCCGCTGTTTCGGAGCTTAGTTCCGTGAAATTTAGTTCGTATATTTTGACATAGTAAGATAAGTTTTCCAGCTCATTCAGGAAGTCTATAAGATTCGTTTTACTTCCGAAAAACTCAAGTTGGTAATCCAGAGTGCTGCCTTTGGTCGCAGATTCTTTCTCGTCTATCTCTATCGACTTAAGATCAAGTGTTACGCCAAGTGCTTCGGCTGTGTTTTCGATGTCCGATATGAACTGAATGTATTCTATCTCCGATGCCGGACGCAACGAATGAGTGTGCGCTATGGCCTCTTCTGTTCCTTCGGTATATAGTTGCAAGCTTTGTTCGAAATTGGATTGGAGGTTGTCTGTCGCACTCAAAAACGCGTTAAGCTCTTTGATGTCGTGATGCATCCCAGACAATGAATAGCCTATGAATAGCACGATAAATGCGCTTACGAATGTTAGTACAAGACTGAGTTTAAAAACTCTCTTTGCTGGATTTGATGGTTCAGTTAGAAGCATACTCCGGTAGGCTTGAAAATATTAATGTGATGTTAACTTGAAAAGGTATACTCGACTTGGTGTCAAAGCTTGATAGTGGCATCTCCGCAGCATCAATGAACTCTGAGTTATCCAGATTGTCTTGCATTTCCAGTAGGGAACTCCTTTCGTCCGCTATTCCGCTAATTGATACAGACATATCAGAGTCTTTGTATTTGAATGAGTTGATGGTTATTCCTTCCGGCATTAGTTCGTATATCATTGTTATTGTTTGTGGTAGTGAAAATAGTCCGTTGTCTATATTGCTGAGTGTTATGACTTCTGTGTTAAAAGCTTCCAAGTCTTCTTTTACATCTTGGTACCTTGTTCCGTACAAGGTCAGTTCTATGTTTGATTTTTTAACTTCCAGGCTTTCTCTTTCGAAACTGGAAGTCAGATGCTTGTAAAATACGAATCCTGCAATCGACAAGCTGATTATAGCCATTGCCAATGAGCCTGCTATTATCGCTACCTCGATTTTTTTGCTTAGGAATTGTCTTTTGAGCCAGCTTGGGATTAAGTTTATGTTGCTACCTTCTTTTGATTTGAGCGCGTCGAGCGCGACCCCTATTGCATTTGTGAAATAGATTGAATATGGCGCTTTGCTTGCGCTTCCTTTTTGAATGAATCTGTCGTCTTCTATGAGTAGTCCTTTTTTTGGGTCGCCAATTATTATGTTGCGTTTACCGAACTGCTTCTTTGCAATTTCATAAAAGCCAGGAAGGTTAGAGAATTCTCCTGTAAGAATGATGTTTTGTACTTTTTCTTTCTTTGTTTCCTGTTTTGCTAAAATTATATCTGTCGCCATTTTGTATTTGGAGTTCACAAACTCTCTTATCTTCTCCGAGAATTTGGGGTCTTCCTTGTGGTTCTCCCACTTTGCGAATAGCTCATCTTTGCTCACCTTGAACTCGCTACTTATGTCGTCAATAAGATGTGATGTCCCTTCATTCGAACTTATGAAATGTTTTATATGACCGTGTTTGATCGTCAAATAATTAGTCGATAGTGCTCCTACTTCTATGATCAAGCTTTTCCCTTCTTGAGGTATTTGACTCTCCAAGGCGTATTTTAATGCTTCCACATGTACTCCATATAGCATTGGTTTGATTCCTATTGCGTCCAGTGTCTTTGTGTACTTGTCGGCAACGGCTTTTTCTACAGCGGCGAACATTATGTATTGATACTGTTTCGAGTCTCCATTCGAATCATCTCTGTCCAGTATTGCGAAATCCCAATACAGATCTTTCATCGGGTAGGGTATGACGATTTCGGCTTCGTATGGCAGTGCTCTGCTTATATCTTTTTTACTGAGTGCTGCAGGAAATGCGAAGATATGCGTGAAGATTATTCGTGGTGGCAGGATGATGGCAACAGCTTTTGTGTCTACTTTTGATGGATTTGCATTGCGAATCAAGGCTTTCAGTATTGTTTTGAAATCCTCTTCGTTCTGTATAGCGCCGTCTTTTATTACGCCTTCCGGTATAACGACTCTGTTGTATGCTCTAAGAGTTGTATCTCCGTTGGATTGCCGTAATTCCACTAGCTGTACTAGGTGGTCATGCAGGTCTATGCCGACTACTGTTTTTGGTATGATTTTCATTTTTGTTTTGTCGTCCTTCCGATAGTTGAGTTTATTGATATTTAGGTCTCTTGCCAAGAGGTTAACTGTGCGTTCCTTGCCTCACCATTACTTGTGATGTCGATTATGCCTTCGTAATTCTGTTCATAATCAAGATATTCTACTTTTATGGCAATGGTATGTACGCCTTCTTCCGACCCCGAGCTGCTCTCACTGCCTTCTGCACCTGCAATTCCCTGGATTTGCAGCGAGCTAACGTTGATCGTTACCGAGTCTCCCCACAGGTAGCCGTCTACAGATATTGTGCTTCCCGTGAGCTCTAAGTCTCCTGCTGCTCTGATTATGCCTTCCAATGTGACACTGCTTCCGTTGATATAAACTAATCCGTCTGTGTATATAAGTAGGTTCCCCTCTGCCGCAGCTATAGATATGCCGCTTCCGTTTATTTCTACGGATCCATTTAGGCTGATTAATGTCAATGTTTTGTCAAAAATGCTCGTATTTATCTCTATATCGCCGTTATTGACATATATGATGCTGCCATCAGGGGTTACTGATCCGTTTACCTTGAGGTTGCCGCCTGCCTGTGTCAATGTGACATCGCTGGTGTAGTACGTTCCTGCTGCCACCGCCATGTCGTAATATGTGCTGATCGATGTCGGCAGGGATGGACTAATTTGCGTTGTTACTTGTGATCCGGATATCGTTACGTTTGTCCCTGTTATGCTGCTGTCATCTACGTATGTTGCCATTTCGGTGGCAGAGATATCCGTGCCATTAATGTTTAAGTCGTCGTTAGCATGTACTCCTTCTAGCTGTATGCTGGTTCCGTTTATGACGACGTCTTCTTCCGCGAACACTTCTTTGCCATTTATCCCGGTGCTGCCTGTAGATCCTTCTGCCGATACGCTTATAACGCATCTTAGGTCGGTGCTGAATTCCATGGTCTCGCCTGTGAAGCCTGTGCCGCTTTCTATGCGTGTGATTGCTTCTTCCAGGCAAGCTTCGGCTGCGTAATATGACGATCTGTCAGCGTCGCTATTTGATTGCTGTTGATACGATGAGACGCTTGATTCTGATATTGCCAGTACCATTATCAGCGTGAAGCCAGATATGATTAGCAGGCTGATTAATGCTATAGATCCTCTTTTTGATTGTATTTGTTTTCTTATACTCATAAAGTTCTTAATGAAAGTGTCAGATTGATTGTGCTTGTGCGTTGTAAATTAGCTACTTCTGCTGAAACAGGTGCAATTTGTATTGTCGCTATGATTTGATCTGGTGATTTATTGTATGTGACTCTGTGAAAGTTTGCTTTTTCGATCTTCGTGTCGTTTGTGTTTATCTGTATTGGATCTGCGCTACCTTCTTTGATAAAAATGTTTCCGTCTTCTATGTAGAATTTGGTAGGGGATTTTGATACGTCGTTCATGTTTAATGAAAGGATTCCGTTGTCGTTGTCGAAAACGCTACTTGTTTCGTCAATTCCACTTGAGGTGTATATGCTTGTCTTGATTTTGTCTGCGATGAACTCCTTGTTTGCCTGAAATTCTTGGACCTCCTCGGACACCGCCGTTAATCCGGTTATTTGGAAGGCGAATGTTATTGCTACGGCAAGGAATATCGCTAATATCGTGAAATATATGATGATTTCAATAAGCGACGATCCCGAATTGTTTGTTTTCGTTCTCTGCATTACCTATGGAGTATAGTTAATTCGTACTTCTTCTATGGTTGGCGTCTCTATCCCGTCAGATGTGACTATTACTCTGAACTGGATATACCGGATTCCGGATGCACTTGCGTTAGTCTCTATCTGAGTTGGCGATGATTCGTAGTATGTTGATGCTGTTCCGTCATTACCGACCCATGTTGCTGACGATACTCCTGCCTGCGTGCTTGATGTGCGTATTTGCAGAGTAACTGTTCCCCCCGTTGTGGCTGTTGTATCCCATTCTATGAAGTTGTATCTGGTTTCCTCACTGCTGGTATCCAATACGTCCGATGTGAATGTTCCATAGGTGCTGTATCCCGGATCTATGGTCTCCAGAATGATAAGACCTTTGTTGTTAACGTCTATCGTGACGTAGACGTTCCCGCTGTATGTGTATACTCCCGTACCTTTGCCGCCTATGTCCGCGGAGTACGCGATATAAGGGGATACTGGATTTGATATGTTGATTATATCGAGTCCTGGATTGTCATTGTCTATAGCTGCATATAAATAGTCGCCGTCAATAGCCATGTCTTTGATCTTGTCGTTGGTATCCATTGACCCCAGTAGTACTGGATTCTCCGGGTCTGATATATTCACTGCCTGCAGTGAGCTGTCGTCGTCTTCGGTTCCTACGTATGCGACTACTCCATTTATTGCTATTGAGATCGCCTCGTCTCCTACGTTGAGTGATGCGACTTCCAATGGACTTAGAGGGTTCGATATATCGACTACTCTAAGCTGATTTGATGAACTATCTACCCCTACGTATGCGTAGTTCCCGTTTATAGTGATTACATTGGTTTCGGCGCTAAAATTCAACGTTGTCTCTTGTACGGGTGTTTCTGGATTGTTTAAATTGAATACAAGAAAACTATTGGAGGACTTGTTTGTCCCCATAAATAGGTAGCTGCCAGATACTGCTGGTTGGTTGCCGTACGCGCTTAGGTTTTGATTGTCTATCAATGCAGGGTTCTCGGGGTCGGATATATCGACGATTGCTAAGCTGCCATTTGTATCTTGCACTCCAATATAAAGATAATTCCCATTTATGGTGAGGTATCTGCCTTTGTTCCCGATGTCTAATGTGGCTACCACTGTTGGCAGTTCCGGGTTGCTAATGTCTACTACTGCCAAGCCTTCGGTGCTTTTGTTGCTGGCTACATATGCGTAATTTCCTGATACTACTACGTCATTGCCGTGTTCTCCGATGTCAGAAGATGCTATGAATGTGCTAAGCTCCTCTATTAGAGATAATTGTATTGCGCAGTCGTCATCCGGTGGTGCTGGAGTTTCTATAGTCTCGGTATTGCTGAATGTTCCGGCTACAAATTCGGTGCACGTTGTTTGGAACCAGTCATTGCCTCGCCAATCTGCAAGGTATGTCGTCATCGATACCGATTTTGGCAGGATACTGTGCCAGTTCCATGTGACCTCTGATGTTATTTTTTTGATTTCTTCATCCAAAGTACCGGTTGTAGCGATATTTCCTTCGCTATCTCGATATACATCTTCGATGGTGACTGTTCTCAGGTAGTACCCGTCTATATCCTCTGGGGCTGCCGTCAAACTCCATGTATCGCTCGTAAAGTTGAGTCCGAATTCGCCTGCTTCCAGTAGTAAGAAATCGCGATCTCTGATATTCCTGATCGCTTCGATGCCTTCTTCGGCGTATGCAAGTGCTTCGTTGTTTGTTTGCACCTTTGAGCTGCGGTCCATACTGCTTACTCCAAGCGTAAATATGCCAGTAGCAAATATGGTGAATATCGTCATTGCGATGAGTATCTCGATGAGAGAGAAAGCTCTGCTTGTTTTAGTAGGTGATAACTCCAAGTTGATTTATCGTTATTGTTGATGTTGTGCTTATTTGCTGGGAATAGAGGTCTACACTTCCATACTGGTCTGTTGCTCCTTCCGGAGATGTGAAGATTATGTCTGTGCCTCCTCCGTTGAGCGTTATGTTTGTGAACTGCAACGTGCTTGGTAATTCGTTGACAACGTTGCCTGTGCCGTCCACGATGTAGCTGTCTCCTGAAAACGTCGTGTATGAGTTGCTCTCTATATGAACCCCATGACTGCCTGCGTCTTTGCCTGCCATTGCGTCACTTTGTGCAAGCCTGAGAGCGGATATGAAATTGTTTCTTTGTCCATTTAAATCGGATCTTACTATTGTCGTTTGAGAGTAAAGTATTGATAAGCCCAACATCAAACTCATTAGTGTGATTACCAGCATTATCTCTATTATTGTGATCGCTTTTTTCATTATCTGCTGAGTAGGTTAGGCAATTGATATATCGGTAAAATCACTGATATTGCGACTCCTCCAACCAACATCCCCATGAAAATCAGGAGGATCGGCTCGAGTAGTACCGAGAGATTCTTTGTCATGTGATCTACATTTTGTTCGTACATCGATGCTAAGTGGTCTGTTGTCGATTCGAGGCTTCCTGTTTTTTCTCCTACGAAGAGCATTCTTGTGGTCAGAACTGGGAAAATCTTTTCATGACCTGAAAAAGATTCTCCTATGCGACCTCCTTTTTCTATCATTTGAGCAGCCTGTGTTATTACCTTCTTGTATGGCTTGCTTGTTATCATCTGTTCGGTTATTTGTAGCGACTTTGTGATTGGTACGCCAGCTTGTAATAGAGAGTTGAATATTCTGGAAAATCTTGCGAGATTGATGTATTTGATAAGTTTTCCGAATATTGGAAGCTTGAGGAGTATTTGATCTCGGATGTTTTTTAGATGCTTTGAACGTATCATGAATGCTGATAGCCCAGCGGCTCCTAATAGCAGCAGCATTGTGATAAACGGATTGTTTGTTACAAAATTACTTGTTCCAATAAGAATACGCGTTGGCAATGGCAATACTACGTCAAATGACGTGAATATTTCCGCTATTTTCGGAAGTACAAAAACAACGATGCCTGCTGTTAATGTTAGCGTTATACATACTATAAATGCTGGATATACGAATGCTGACACTACGCGCTTTCTAAGGTCGTAATCTTTCTCCAGTTGCTTATCAAGATATCCGAGGGTTTTTTCGAGTGTTCCGCTTTCTTCTCCCACTGCTATCATGTTTATAAATACATCAGAAAAAATCCATTTGTACTCTTGTAAGCTTTTGGAGAGGGTTTGTCCGGATTGAATCATTTGCAAGATGTTCTCGTACATCCTCCTTGTGTTCTTGTTGGCGGCTTGGTCTTTCAATATATCGATTGCCTCAGTAATGGTAATTCCAACTTTAAGCATTGTTGATAAATGTTTTGTGAAGGTCATTTTTTCAACAAAGCTTAGTTTTGGTTTTTGCCAGAAATAGTCGTGCGTCTGAGACTCCTCTGTTATCGATATAATCACGTTGTTTTCTTCCCGCAATGCATCAGCAACATCTTGCTGGCTTGCTGCATTCATGCTGCCTTTTTTGGTAGCTCCTTTTTCGTTACTGATTACGTAGGTGAATTTTCTCATTTGTTTTTATACTGACTAGTCATGCATCACTCTGAGAACTTCTTCGAGAGTTGTCTCTCCAGCGAGAACTTTTTCTATGCCGTCTATAAACATTTTCTGCATTCCGCTTTTTGTTGCTAAGTTTTCCATCTCTTCCAGTGTTGTGTTTGGTGATATGTTCTTCTTTATCTCGTCCGATATGTCCATTACTTCTGCTACACATGTGCGTCCTTTGAACCCGGTATTGTTGCAGTGTTCGCATCCGTCGCCTTTGTAGAGGGTGAAAACCTCGCCTTTGTTTATCTGCTTGATCTCTTCTACCATTGCATCGAGCTCTTGTTCTTCGAAATTCGCCAAGAAGTCTGCGAGTTGTTTTATAGACATTCCGTACGAAGCCTTGCAGTGTTTGCATATTTGCCTGACAAGCCTCTGAGCGATAATCATTTCCAGTGTTGCCGCAACCAAAAAGCTTTCGACCCCCATCTCCATTAGCCTTGGTATTGTTGAAACGGCATCGTTCGTATGAAGTGTCGCAAGCACTAAATGTCCTGTAAGTGCTGCATTAATAGCTACGGTGGCTGTCTCCTGGTCACGGATTTCTCCTACCATGATTATATCGGGATCTTGTCTGACCAGTGATCTAAGTCCATTCGCGAAAGTCAGGTCAGCCTTGGGATTCACTTGGGTTTGATTCACTCCTTCCAGCCTGTATTCTATAGGGTCTTCGATTGTTGATATGTTGACTTCGCTGGAGTTAAGCATCCTCAGTACGGTATACAGAGTTGTTGTTTTGCCTGATCCTGTTGGCCCTGTGGTGAGAAGGATGCCATGTGTTTTTGATATGTTCCTTTCTATGATCTTTAAGTTGTGCTCTGAGTAGCCTAGTGTAGCCAGCTTTAATGAATTGCTATCAGATCTTAGGAGACGCATAACTATTTTTTCTCCGTCATATGTTGGCAATATTGATACACGCAGTGTTATTTCGTTGTTCTCTAAATCTATTTCGAATCTTCCGTCTTGAGAGGCCCTGTGTTCGTCAGTTCTAAGGTTGGAGAGAACTTTAATCCTCGTGGTAACTAGCTCAGCTATCTCTATCGGCAGTTCTGCAATAGTGTTGAGCAGGCCGTCGATTCGATTCCTTATTATGAGATAGTTCTTGTGTGGTTCTATGTGTATATCTGATGCGCCGTTTTGGAATGCAAAGAGTATGATTGTGTCGACGATTTTTGATGCGTCTTCAAGCGACTCGATTTTTTTAGAGTCACTCATCGCTCCTTCAAGGAGCTTGTTGAATTTCTCGTTAACATCTCTGCTGTAGACCTTAAGTGCCAGTTGAATGTCGTTCTTTGTCGCGTAATGTGGCTCAATTGAGAGTCCTGTTTTGTTTTCGATAAAATCTATGATCTCTATATTTTGAGGGTCGTTCATCGCAACTTTCAAGATATTCTCTTCTCGCGCGAAAGGAATAATGCGTTGATGTTGAGCAAGTTTATGAGGAACGATAGGCAGCAATGTGTCTTTGATCGTCACGTCTGACAGCTTGATGTATGGAACACCATAAACTTCGGCTACTATTTGTCCCAGTTTGTCGTCGGCTACTTTGCCTTTTTCCAACAAAAGTTCGCCAAGTGATATGTTTTTCTTCGAGCTGACGTCCAGCAATGCTTTGATCTTATCTTCCGCAAGGACGCCGTGCTTTACGAGTGCCGCAGCCAGATCTTCGTTCTTTATTGGCATATTTGTTTTTTAAATCTTATTATTTTACCATATTCTATCAGGTTTAGCAAACCTCTTGAGTGTGGTATGATTTATTTAACTTATGAAAAAAGTATTCGTCGTCTACAATCCGGTTTCCGGTCTGCGTAAAATGAGAAATCTCAGACCTGTTATAGAGAAAAGGCTTATTAAGCTTGGTTGTGAGTACGAGGTTTACGAAACTCAAAAAGAGAATAATGATTTCTCCGGTATGCTCATGTCGGATTATGATGTGATCTTGGCTGTTGGAGGTGATGGAACCGTTGCTGATGTTGCGGATTACGTGGTTAAGCATGACATTAAGGCGTCGCTTGGTATTGTTGGTACCGGATCTACTAATCTACTGGCTTTGTCATTAAAAATTCCTGTTGTGAATAGTTCCGCTGCCGTTGATTTTGCCGTAAACAACGAGGGCAAGGCGATGGATGTGGGACTTGCGAATGGTCGTGTTTTTCTTATTGCAGCAGGTAAGGGATACGATAATGTTTTTATGACCGGAGCTACGCGCGAGATGAAGAGGAAGATCGGTTTTCTTGCTTACGTTTGGAGTTTTTTTACGACTTATTTGGCGCATCCAAAGTGCAAGTATCAAATCGAAATTGACGGCTACTCTCATGAGGTTGAGGCCAAAACCGTCCTTGTGTTCAATTTCTTGCGTCTTTCCGAAAAGAAGCTTGGTCCCGGGTTTAAGCCTGATGATGGTGTTTTTGAAGTTGTAGCTATGAATCCTACGAGTCTTTGGAGTCTTATCCGAATCGGACTTTTTCTTCTGCTAAGAAAAGAAAAACACACGCATCCTAAGATTACATTCTTTGAAGCCCGATCCAGCGTTAAGATTCATTCCGATGCGGATAGGGGATACCAAATTGATGGCGATGTTCTTGATGACACAGGCGATCTTGATATTACAGTTATGAAGCGGCGTCTAAATGTTGTTTATTGCTCGACCTCTTCTAAGTAGCATTTCTCGCAGTATACGATCTCTGGTCTTGTTGTATCGTAAGTACTCTGTATTCCTACGTTGCATTTTCCGCAATGACGATTCCAGAGGTACTTTGGATTTTTCTTCGCCATTCTTCTTTTGTGCCGGCACTTCCAGCATTCGCGCGGCAATGCAACTCCCATCTTGCGGTAGAATTCTAGCTCCTGATCTATGATTCTATGGTTTCCTCCGCAGGTAGGGCAGATTATGATTTGTTTGGTGATGTCGTCTTTGGTCTCTTTGATGTCATCTGGTAGCTTCTCTGCAGTTATTGCGTTTTCCGAGGCCGGCTTGCATTCTGCGTCGTGCCATTTGAATCCTCTTTCCAGGGCTTGTTCTTTTGTTAATGGTACGTACTCTTGAGCGACGCTTTCGTTGTATGCAAAAGGTGATATTTCAGTTGGAAAGAACTGACCATACTCGCCTGTTTCCTCCATATGCTTTATGATTCGCTTACTGAGCACCTCGTATTCTTCCTTTGAATATTGTTTGTTAAGGATGCAGTACTGTTTGCCTCTGAGAGCTATACATCCAAATAGATTCTTGCTGTTTAAACATAATTCCGAGTATTGCATGTCGCAGCATGCTTCCCACGAGTTCATTGTGAATTTACAGTTCTGCATTTTGTATGCGCTTGAAACCATCTCGTAGCAAAGCTCACTCCCGGCTCCTACGAAATCCCAATCGTATGAATCTTTGACGTTGAACAGTTGATTTCCGAATTTGACGTCTTCTAAGTCACGACTATCGAAGCAGTATTTTGCGTTTTTTGAATTCGTCAAATAGTCGCCAATACAATTGTCGCAGTTCACAGTATCCAGTAGTTTCCTTGGGTGTTTCAATATCGATTCATTGGATCTGCGTATGCCTTCTGTGATGCCTGCGTGTGACGAGACGTTCATCTCTTTTTTTGCTTGCTCAAACTCTTCTTTGGAAACTTTTTGATTGAAAACGTAGTACTCCTTATTTCTGAGATTAGCTGATCCAATGCAGTTATGGCAATTACGCATATTGTAGCAAAAATATAATTCGCTTGAAGAGCTGCATCGTTGTGAAAAGAAGCACCTAGTGCATTTTTTTGCGTCCAATGTTTCGTAGCACTGAGTTGAGTCCTCTGTCATGTCAAAATCAACGCAGTTGAAATTGCGCACGCTAAATCTGCCGTAATACGAATCCTCATTATAATCAGCTGTAAACAGGAGGTATGAGTTTTTGTTTCTATATGCATAGTTGGCGTAGTCGGAATTTTCATTTCCTATGGAGTTTAGGGCCATTCTTGGCACTGAGCGCTGTAGATTTGCGAATTGTTCGAAGAATGGTCTATTGAAGTCGAAATCCAATCCGTACTCCATTGGATCCCATTTGTCTGACCACCATTCTTTGGGACTGTAAACCTTATATGGCTTGTCTCGTGAATACATAGATATCATCTCCTCTCCGGACAGGTCAGATTTCCTTTTGTATAGGAACAGTTCGTTCCTAAACGCTAATCTCCTCATTTGCCTACACGTTGGGCACCATGTAGGTTGAGGTACCTGCATTTTGTCGTAAAATACTAAGTCCTCTGACTCTATTTGGAATGGCTGTGTGCAGTTTGAGCAGGTCGTCATGGTTGATTGTTTTAATTGTACCTCATTGTAATGCCCAGACAGCGGATAGTCAAAACCTATATAACGAGACCGTTCTTGGCGAGTTCGCGTCGCTGATTTTACTTCTGTTGGACTATGATCAACGCATGTGATATACTGTTGTCAGGAATATTGACAATGACCTTATGGATCTCCGCAAGATGCTTAATAAAATCGGGCTAACTGACAAAGAGGCCAAAGTGTATTTGACTCTCCTGGAGCTTCAGGAAACTATTCCTAGCGTTATATCCAGAAGGTCCGGGATTAAACGTCCTACGACTTATGTAATTCTAGAGCAGCTACAAAAAAGAGGCTTATGTAGTCATGTTCGAAAGGGTAGGACTCTCTACTATAGAGCCCTTAATCCGCATGCTCTTCTGGAAGATCAATACAATAAATATTCTGAGTTAGAGAAGGCTATGCCTGAGCTGGTCTCTCTTCATGAGAAATATGTTGTCACTCCTCAAATGACTGTGTATGAAGGAGCTGAAGGAGTTATTAAGATTATGAATGATACACTGAACACTTCTACCGGTCTTTTGTGCTGGGCTGATGTGACTGTTGCTGTTGATGGTTTGTCAGCGGACTTCTATGAATCTTATATAAAGACTAAGGTTGAAAGAGGTGTCTGGTTAAAAGGTGTTTTTTGTTATGATTCTGCGGCTTTGCGATTCAAGAAGAAGGGGAGAGAGGAATTGAGAGAGGTTTATCTTGTCCCAAAGGAGAAATTCCCTTTTAAAAATGAGATAAATATCTACGACGACAAGGTGGCCATTGTGTCGTATGAGGAGAAGGTTGGTGTGATTATTCAAAACAAGACTATTGCTGATACTCAAAGAGCCATCTTTGACCTTGGTTTTGAGTATGCACGAATGATTGAGCAGGATGTTTTGACCGACAAAGATCTTGAGTATCTAGGGGGAGATAGATTTGTCGCTATGGCGCCGTGATGACGCATTATAGCCGAACTACCATAAAACGGCAGTAAATCCCGAGTGCTAGTTTGCGATATGGCTTTGTTATCAAAAGCCTTAAATAGCTCGGCTATATCTGTTTTCTTGTGTGGGCTTGCAAAAAGCATCTTGTTATTTGCAAGATACTTTTATTTGAATGGCGGAACGGACGGGACTCGAACCCGCGACCTCCTGCGTGACAGGCAGGCGTTCTAACCAACTGAACTACCGCTCCGCGTTTGTTGCCTGCAAAATTTACATTACAAGGGAAGTCTTTGCAATGTTAATTTTTCAAATTATTTGTAATTTAAATGTTTGCTAGTACAATGCTTTTTGTATGCCGAAGTGGCGGAATTGGTTAGAATTTTGATCAATTGATTCGCTCACGGCTTCGTCCCTTTACTTGGGACTGCAGAAGTTCTCTCATCAATTGTCAAAATCTCTTAAATTGATGACTGTGCAGATTGATGAGGCAATGTATACACAACAAAAAAAATTATTAATATGCCGAAGTGGCGGAATTGGTAGACGCGCACGACTCAAAATCGTGTTCTCGCAAGGGAGTGAGGGTTCGATTCCCTCCTTCGGCACCACGCTCTTTATACCTTAACAACCATAATTATGAGCGAAAAAAAACAGCAAGGGGGGGCTATTTGGATGCTAAGTACATTTGCACTTATAGGTGTTTTGATAGGACTTGGCATATCCTCTTTGAACGGATCGCCTGATGAGAGTGCAACGCCTACTCCGTCTGGCGTTCAAGATTCCGAGCAGTCAGCTTACGTGGCTCCCGGTATTGATGATGATGCTATGCTTGGCGATGAGAATGCCCCTGTAACTATGATCCTTTTTAGCGATTATCAGTGTCCTTATTGTCAGTCATTCGAGACAGAGACAATGCCTTTTATTATAGAAGACTTCGTCGATACGGGTCTTGTTAGAGTCGTTTTTCGGGATTACCCTCTTTCTAGTCACGAGTACGCTCATGTTGCCGCAGAGGCTGCTGAATGTGTCGGCGATGATGATGATTTGTATTGGGCATACCATGATCTTCTTGTAGCCAATGCTGAAGAGTGGGAGTCTTACGATGGCGATCATTTTGATCTGTTTTCGCAATACGCCGCTAATCTTGGCGTGGATCAGGACGCTTATTACGAGTGTCTTTCTTCCGGTTCTTACTATGACGAGGTCGATTCCGATGCTGAAGACGGATGGGCTTCAGGCGTACGAGGTACTCCTACGGTTTTTGTAAACGGCGAAATGGTCGTCGGTGCATTGCCTTACGAAGACTACGTTACATCTGATGGCGTTACTCATGAAGGCTACGAGTCTATAATCACTAGAGTCCTGGAGGCGACCAAATAGGGCTCTTTATGGATATTCCTGTTCCTATTATGACGCGGAACTGATAAAATTGGTTCCGCGTTTTGGTTTTAATGACGGATTACTAACTATTAATTATGTTCTGCGACGAAGTAGAAGTTCATTTGAAGGCTGGTAAAGGTGGTGATGGTGCTGTCTCTTATCGTCGTGAAAAATTCATCTCTAAAGGAGGGCCTGATGGTGGAGACGGAGGAGTTGGAGGGAATGTTGTCTTTAAGGCTAATGAGAACTGGAATACATTGTCTGATTATAAGTCTCAGAAGCTTTTCAAAGCAGATAATGGTGGCAATGGTAGCAAGAGGAATCAAGCTGGTGCATCTGGAGAGGATCTTGTTCTTCTTGTGCCGGTAGGCACCATTGTCTACGAAGGCGATGATGTTGTTGCGGATTTGACTTCGCATGATGAAGAGTTTATTGCTGCGAAAGGCGGCAAAGGAGGTTTTGGGAATTCTCATTTTACTTCAAGCGTTAGGCAGACTCCGGATTTTGCTGAGATAGGGGAGGAGGGTGCTGAGAGAGAGGTCCGATTGGAACTCAGGATGGTTGCTGATGTTGGAATCGTTGGGATGCCGTCTTGTGGCAAATCTACTTTGATATCCAGAGTTTCAAATGCCAAGCCTAAGATTGGAGATTATCCTTTCACGACATTGATACCAAACCTCGGTGTCGTAGATTTGACTCAGTTTGGTGGAGACAAAGGCCAGTCTTTTCTTATGGCCGATATACCTGGGCTAATCGAAGGGGCATCGCAAGGCAAAGGACTTGGTGATGATTTCTTGAAGCATATTTCCAGAAGTGGAATACTTATTCATATGATAGATGGAGGAGCCCTCGATGCTGTTCATGACTATACGATCATCAGGAAAGAACTCGAACTTTATGATCCTACTCTCATTTCCAAGATTCAACTTGTTGTGATTAACAAGATCGATTTGTTAGATGAAGAGACTTCCAAGCTTTTGAAGAAAGATCTCGAAAAATCTTATCCCGAACTGAAAGGGCGTATTATGCTCATATCTGCTGTTTCAGGAGAAGGTATTAAGGAACTGGTGTTTAAGTTGTTTCAAGAACTTTCCAAAAAGCCGAAGCAAGAAACTCAGGTCAAGCTTGATGTTGTAAAGGTTTACAAGCCTCATCTGGAGGACGATCCAAGGTCTGTGGATGTTGTATTTATGTACGAAGTTGAGAGTGAAAAATTCGAACCCGATGTCGCGTTTAAGCTTGTTCCTGATAACGAAAAACCAAAACGCAGACTATTCAAAGTTGAAGGTAGTAGAATCGAGCAAATTGCGAAGATGACCGATCTCACCAAGGTCAATGCTATTCGTCGTGTTTACGACGTTATGGAGAAAATGGGTGTTATCCAGAAGCTCAAACGTCTTGGTGCTGAGAAAGGAGATTATGTTAAAATCGCAGAGGCATTTTTTGAATACCACTAAATGAAATTAATTCTCGGCCTTGGAAATCCTGGCAGCAAGTATGACGGAACTCGCCACAATGTCGGGTTTGGTTTTCTTGATCTCTTGAGAAGCGACCTTGGGCTTGATGAGTTCAAGACTAAGGCCAAACTTAAAGCATCTGTCTCGGAAGGGAATATCAATGATGAGAAGCTAATTCTGGCTAAGCCGGAGACTTTTATGAATCTCTCTGGTGAAGCGTTGGTTGCCTTAAAAAGCTTCTACAAGCTTGATTACGCTGACATCCTTGTTGTTTATGATGATTACGACCTGCCGCTTTCCGAGATTAGGTATAGGGACAATGGGTCTGCCGGAACTCACAATGGCATGAGGTCATGTATAGAGCTCCTTGGCAGTGGCGATTTTCCGCGTTTGCGCATTGGTATCAATCCTGGATTCCCTGTGTCAGATCTTAGCAATTATGTTTTAGGACGTTTTACAGATGTGGAGTTGCCTAAAGTAAGAGATGCTCTGGATCAAGCTTTGCATGATGTAAAAAAAATGCTTGCAATTTCAGGAGAAAATGAGTAGTTTAGTGAAGCTAATTTTCCGGATTTTAATATTTTTTATATGTTTGCAGTAATAGAGATCGGCGGTAAGCAGTACCAAGTTGAGGAGAAGGAAGAGCTCCTTATCGAGAAAATTGACGCCACAGAGGGTCAAAATCTTACAGTTAAGACCGTTGTTTTGTTTGCAAAGAGTGATTCTGATGTCGAGGTTGGTATGCCTTACGTTCAAGGTGCTACTGTCGAGCTCAAAGTCCTAGAGGAGGTCAAAGGTGATAAGATCAGGGTTTTTAAAATGAAGGCTAAGAAGAGATATGCTCGAACTCAAGGTCACAGACAGAAATACTGGAATGTTAAGGTGCTAAAAATCACAAAAGTTGCCGGCAAGAAACCTGCTGCTCCAAAGGAGGACGACAAAGCTACTGAGGAAAAGCCTGCCAAGAAGAAAGCTGCTCCTAAGAAGTAAATAGCGGACGTCTTATTTTCCTAGGGAGTCCTTAGCTTCTTGATTACTTCTGCTAGTTCTTGCGGGAGCTTCGCTTTGAACGTGTGCTGTCGCCCGTTTTTATATTTGAACGTGATCTGTGAGGCGTGTAGGAACTGCCTGGTGAGTCCTAATTTCTCGAACTGTGCGTTTATTTTTGATTTGCCATATTTGTCATCCCCAATAACAGGGCTACCTATGCTAGAGAGGTGTACTCTGATTTGATGAGTTCTGCCTGTCTTGAGATCTACTTCCAGTAATGTTGCCGCTTCGAATACTTCAATTGGTGAGAATTCCGTTATAGCCATTTTCCCTTGTCTCAAGATAGTCATATCTTTACGTTTGTTTGGATTTCGTCCAATTGGTGCCTCGATTCGTCCTTTGTGATCTACAATTCCGCTTACCAAGGTGGTGTATAGTTTTGTGACACTTCGCTCTTCTATTTGCTTTGCTATGTTCAGGTGTGCTGCGTCGTTTTTTGCTATTACAATTATTCCTGATGTGTCCTTGTCTAGTCTGTGCACAATGCCTGGTCTTATCGGGTCGTCTTTTTTGCTTAGATTCTCTTTGAGATGGTACAGTATTGCATTTACGAGAGTTTTTTCATTGTGGCCCGGGGCAGGGTGTACGACGGTTCCGGCTGGCTTGTTAATGATCAAATAATCCTTGTCTTCGTGGATAATATCCAAGTCTATTTTTTGTGGTTTGAGATGTGTCGGCTGGGGCTTGCTTAATATTATCTCTATTTCTTCATCTTGCTTGACCGGATAGTTCGGCTTGAAAGCTTCTTTGCCATTCACCTTCACTAATCCATCATGAATAGCTTTTTGGACTTTTTGACGCGTAAGCTGCTCGACTTGCCCAGTCAAGATCTTGTCTAGGCGTCCTGCTGACAATGATTTGAATATTACTTTTTTCATGCTTTTATTATATACTCTAATGAGACCTCTACGGAAGTCAATTAACTACTGCAAAATGATAAATTTGGCTGCAAATCCTTCAAAGCTCCTATCCGTATCTAAACTGATACGCCGTTGTCGCTTCTTGGTATTTTCGCACGAATTTATCGTTTTTCGCTACGTTACTGACTTCCGCAGAGGTCTCTAATCTTAAATTTCCCCTAATATAAAATACTTATGACTGACGATCAATTCAAAAGCCTGCTTGATAAGGGTACTGTCGATGTTATTGTGCGTGATGATTTGGAGACCAAGCTCAAGTCTGGCAAGAAACTGCGAATCAAGCTTGGCATAGATCCGTCAGGTGCCGACCTGCATATAGGTCATATGGTTGTAATCAAAAAACTTAAGGAGTTTCAGGATCTTGGGCATCATATTCTGCTTCTGTTTGGCAATTTCACAGGGCAGATAGGGGATCCTACAGGTAAAACGGAGACCAGGAAGCCCAAGACCCAAGAAGAGCTCGAGAAGAATGCCGAGCATTATATTGACCAAGTAAGTAAAATCCTTGATGTCGATAAGATTGAGGTTGTTTGGAATGCTGATTGGCTTTCTCCACTGACTTTTGCGGATGTTATTAAATTGTCAGCGCATTTCACCGTAGCTCAAATGCTGGAAAGAGATATGTTTCAAGACAGGATCAAAAACAGCCAGCCTATCTCTATGCATGAGTTCCTATATCCTCTGATGCAGGGATATGACTCTGTTGCATTAAAAGCTGATGTAGAAATAGGCGGCACTGATCAGACTTTTAATCTGTTGGCTGGACGCACTTTGCAAAAAGCTTACGGGCAAGTGCCACAGAATATCATCACTGTTCCTATTCTTGAAGGTCTGGATGGCAAGATCAAGATGGGTAAGAGTGAGGGGAATTATATCGGCGTCAACGAGGCTTCAAATGAGATGTATGGGAAAGTGATGTCGATTCCTGATAATCTTATCCTGAAATATTTTGAGTTGGCTACCAATGTCACTCTTGAAGAACTCGATTCTTTGAAATCGCAAATAGAATCAGGTGCAAACCCTAGAGATTTGAAAATGAGGCTTGGGCGTGAGATTGTCGCTTTGTATCACAATGAGTCGGCTGCCAAAGCTGCAGAAGAAGAGTTCGTTAATGTTTTCCGCAACAAAGAGTTGCCGGAAGAGATAGAGGAAGTTTGTCTGAGCACCGAATCGTGGAATGTTATCGATCTTATATCTGAGTGTAAGATGGTTTCGTCTAAGAGTGAAGGTCGTAGGATGATAGATGGAGACGCCGTTAAAATCGATGGAGACAAGGTTTTTTCTATCGAAGACAATGTCACTCTTTCTAAAGAAGGCAAGCTTATTCAAGTAGGGAAGAGGCGTTTCTTGCTTGTCAAATTGGGTTAGACGGGTCATAATCAGAGTACCTTTTGACCTCTTAATCAGATTTGCATATGTTCCACGAATCTTCTGGTAACAAGAAGATAGCTCTGGTGGATCTTGTATCGCTAAAGACTCTTCGACGGATGCAAGATAATTTGGCAAGCGCGCTAGGTGTAGCTCTTTGTATATATGACGTGTCTACGCATGAGCCGATTATGAAGCGTACTAACATGAGTACTTTTTGCGATAAAGCTCGTGGTCGTTTTGATTTTGCCGAGTCGTGTGGCGTTACAGAGAAGGATTTTGAGCAAAAATGTGTAAAGTTCAGAAAACCTTTTGTATTCCAGTGTCATGCTGGCTTGTATGGTTTTACTGTGCCAATCGTTGTTAATGGATCTGTAGTTGCGTATTTCAAAGGCGGACAGGTTAGGCTGTCTAATCCAGACATAGAGCAGTGCAAGCATAATGCCGAGAAATACGGTATGGACTTTGATGAGTACCTTGAGGACTATTTAGCTTTGCCTTTGTTTAGTGAAGAGAAATTGGATGCGATGGTTGAACTTATCTCTGTAGTGTCCAATACGATTTCACATCTAGCTTTGTCTGGGCAGCTTGCCGAGAGTAAAGCTACTGAGCTTGTGCATCTAAACGACTTGCTTGAAAAAGAAGTGATGAATAAAACGGATGAACTTATGATGTCTGAGAAGCGTTATAGGTCTATCTTTGATAGAGCCTTGGATATTATCTACACCGTTGATGCAGATGGAACTATCTCAAATATCAACAATGTGGTCACTCAAGTTCTCGGTTATGCGAAAGATGAGGTCATTGGTCACTCTTTCAAAGATTTTGTATGGGATGAAGATGTGCAAGTACCACTCGGTTCTTTTTTGGAGCTCAAATCTAGAGCAAGGACTGAGATCAAGGGGCTTCGTTTTAGACTCAAGTCCAAAGCTGGCAAACCTCTTTTCTTCGAGCTTAATAGCAGGGCTACGTATGATAGCGACGGCGATTTGAAGTATATAGATGGCATTATGCGTGATATCGATAGATCTCTGAAAACCGAGAACGACCTAATGATGGTAAAAGAGAAGTATAAAGAACTTTTTGATTCCATGCGCGATGGTGTTTATATGACAGATGAGAAAGGATTTATTAGGGCTTTCAACAAGGGTGCTCTGCGTATTCTTGGCTATGACGGAGTGGAGGAAATATTGGGTATGCCTATAACTGATATGTATACGGATTCTGATGACAGAAAAGATTTTTTGGCGAAGCTTGCAGAGCAAGGCTATGTTGAGGATTATTTGGTCCGTCTTAAGAAGAAAGATGGCACCTCTATATATGTTGAAGCCACTTCCAATGAGTTGCATGACAAGGATGGTAGGAGGAAGGGTGTTGAGGGCGTATTCCGGGATGTTACTGAAAAAATGGAACTAAAGAAGCAGTTTGAACTCATGCAGAGTTATATAACTAATATGATTGAGCATGCTGGTTATGGAATTGTGGGGGTAGGTGCTGACAGAAAAGTCTTTGTGTGGAACAAGGGTGCGCAGGATGTGTTCGGATACGAAGCTAAAGATGCGATAGGCCGAGACATAACTTCTCTGGTACCACGAGCTTTTAGGCAGCACAGGTCTCATCTTCTGAAGCGTGTGCTTGATGGTGAGGTTGTCAAAGACGTAAAAGGAGAGAGAGTCACGAAAGATGGTCAGCGCATCAATATTTCTGTTATGTTGTCGCCGATAAAGGATGCCGGTGGTAGTGTCATTGGTATATCTGCTATCTCACGAAAGGATTCTGACAAGCAGTAAGACTTTTGTCTTTTTGTTTAAAATGAGTTTTTTTTGTAGTATGTTGATGTCTATGCTTGATACTAAATTAAAAGAAGTTCTAAGTACTACGAAAAAGCATCTTTCTATGCTGTCGTCTCTTGGCATCGAAACTGTTCGAGACCTCTTGCTTTATTATCCTCGTGCTTATACGGATGAAAGAGAAAGTACGCAGATAATCGACATGAAACTTGCTGATACGAATGTTGTTCAGGGCAGGCTTACTTCGTTCAAAATGAGAAAGGGGAGGAATGGCATGTACATTGGAGAGGGGATTATCTCCGATGACACAGGTAGTATCCCCGTTATCTGGTTTAATCAGAAATATCTTGAGGGAGTTTTGAGAATTGGATCCAGGTACTATTTTTCTGGCAAATTGAAATACGACCGTGGTCGTAGTGTTTTTCATGGGCCTAAAGTTGAGCCTATATCTGAGGACGTCCTACATACTGGCAGGATTGTTCCTGTTTACCATGAGACCATGGGGCTGACTTCAAAATGGCTAAGGAGCAAGATCTACTCTGTTCTGCATTATTCTAAGGAATTCAGCGATGATTTGCCTGCTGCTATCAGGACAGAACTTGGTCTGGTTGAGTTGCCTTATGCTATCTCTCATATCCATTTCCCGCCGGACGAAAGTTCTCTTGAGAAAGCTCGCCGGAGATTGTCTTTTGATGAGCTTTTTTATTTGCAGCTCAAGTACATGAGAATGCGCAAGGCATGGAGGGATGGGTCTAACTCCCTAGTAATAGAACGTGCTGATGATGACATGAAGTCCTTCGTCGAGAAGCTGGGTTTCTCCCTAACACAAGCCCAGAGACGTACCTTGATAGAGATCCTGTCGGACATGGGTAGGGGAGTGCCTATGTTGCGTCTTGTGCAGGGAGATGTCGGTTCTGGAAAAACTGTTATTGCAGCTTTGGCGGCCTTGAATGTTGTAAAAAATGGTTATCAAGTTGCATTCATGGTGCCAACTGAGGTGCTTGCGAAGCAGCATTTCCAGAAGCTACAGCCTCAATTTGAGAGACTTGGCATAACAGCCGAAATTCTGGTGAGTGGGGTAGGTGATAAGCAGGCGATCTATGATCGGCTCAAGTCCGGTGAAATTGGAGTGGTGATTGGTACTCATGCTTTGATACAGGAAAAGGTTGAGTTTCAAAATCTTGGACTAGCCATCGTTGATGAGCAGCATCGTTTTGGCGTTGAGCAGCGCAAAAAACTCGCCAGTCATGGTACTCCGCACCTTCTTTCTATGACTGCAACTCCTATTCCACGGACTCTCGCTATGATTGTTTATGGCGATCTTGATATATCGATCATCGACGAGCTGCCTCCCGGTCGCAAAGAAATCATTACACGGATCGTAGAAGACAAGAAACGTGTTGATGCTTACAGATGGATCCGTGAGCAGATTGAAAGTGGTGACCAAGCTTACGTAATATGTCCTTTGGTTGATGATTCTGATGCTTTGGCCGAAGTTAAATCCGTAAAAGCTGAGTTTGAAAGATTGAACGAAGGTGCTTTCAAAGGCCTTGCAGTTGGACTCCTGCATGGAAAAATGTCTTCTCAAGAGAAGGATTCGATTATGAAATCTTTCAAAGATGGTGATATTAAGGTGCTGGTTTCCACTTCTGTTATAGAAGTGGGAGTCGATGTTGCTAATGCAACAATCATGATGATTGAAGGAGCTGAAAGGTTTGGCTTGGCTCAGCTACATCAGTTCCGTGGACGTGTTGGGCGAGGAGGCAAACAGTCTTATTGCTTCCTGTTGCCATCCAAATTCACTCCTGAAGGAGTCACACGTTTGATGGCGCTTACCAGGCACCATAGCGGGTTTGACTTGGCTGATATTGATCTCAGTATGCGTGGACCTGGTGAAATATACGGGACACGTCAAAGCGGCATACCTGATCTCAAGATAGCTTCTTTTGCTGACAGCGAACTTATTAAGCTGTCACGAGATATGGCTATGAGGGTTGTCGAGGGACAATAGACTTTTCGAATTACACGCCTTGAGTCAAGGTGTCAAGCTTTTGGTATTTCTGATTTTCATTTTTTTTTAAATTTTTTCTTGTGGTTCTTGTGTTTAACAAAATCCATGCAAATGCATGTAATAAACTGGTTTTTACAAAGTTGTAATTTGATGGGTAGTCATTGTGAAACGCTTGAAATATTTATGTCTAAAATATGACTTAGACGTATCAAATGCCATGAAAAAACACACAGAGCCTTAAATCGACAGTTTTGAGCTTTATGGCTTGTACAAGGGGTTTAGGGCAGGGCGCTAGTGTTCGTATTAGCTAGTAAGTGTATGTATTGCGGATGCCTGATGATTGTCTGAGACGGTACAGGCCTAAGGTTTGCACAAGATATATTGTGCGGGATTAAGTATGTCGCCCCACCTTCGAATAGATATGACTGATTTTCCTCGTTGTCACCTGCTTTCGCAAGTATCGTCATTTCGGCTGCAACTTACCTAGCCCTCTCTCTTTGAATTAGAAAATCACTCCCTTATTCGTCAAACCGTGCCAGGTTGTTAGATCTGTTAATTTCTGGTATAATGATATGAATTAACTTAAGTTCTATGGGAGGTGCGCAAGGTAACAACAATCCGGCGAAAGGGCTTGAGGCAGCTCCGGAAGCTGCTCACGAAGCTTTGTCTCCTACGCAGGAGATGGCTACCTTGGCGATGGAGGTTCTCGAAGGAAAAAGCTTGCATTCGCCAGCTTCGAAAAAAATAGATTCTATTAGTCTTTCTGAGGCTGTTGAGTCTCAAGTTGAGAACTTGAAGCATTTGTATCTGGGTGCCATACTGCTACTTACGTACTTAAAGCACTCTGGTAAGCTCGGTACTGGATCTTTTTCCTTAAGTACATTCAGGAATTTATCGGTTCCCAGTTCTGATCTGTCTCCTGAGCAGTTCTCAGCTTTCAAAAAGCTTAGAGAGATGGCTACAGGCAAAGATTCTGTGGTTTCTTCCTTCTGGAATAGCGAAATCATGAGTCATCTCAGTGATGCGGTCTCTACTGTGTCTGTTGCCACAACCGCTGCTGTCGACGTTATTACCGGGAAAGAAGATCGAGATGTGCCCGATGGAGAAAGAAGTATGTATGATAAAACCAGAGATTTCGCCAATGAACATCCTGTTATTGCAGGCACCGTTGCGCTTGCCGGGGCTATGGCTGTTGGATATGGACTTTTTAAGCTTTGCTCTGCAGCGAAAGAGAAGCTTGGCGGTAAGAGCAGTTCCCCATCGAGTAGTGCGGAAAGTACGGGTGAGTCTGTATGGAAATGGACTAAGCGTCTTGCGCTTATGCTTGGTGGTACGTGGATTGCAGGACAGATTTTGGGCCTCGAGGAAGTGCAAAAATGGCTAAAGAAAAAAGGTCTCGATGTTAATGCTAATAGATTCAGCAAGGCGCTTGTGCTGTTTGCTGATTTTAATGTCTTGGAAGGTATAGAGACTCTCAAACGCGGTGTTCGCGATTCCGAAGAAGAGCGGAGGCATACTGATTTCTCCAATGAATTCGGACTTAATAATAGTATCAGTGTTTGGGTTTGCGCTGATGAAAACTGTAAGGATTTGCTTGATATGACTGACGACAGTCATACTTATTCGATTGCGGCTCCTGCGGCGTTGGCAAATATCCCTTTTATTGGTGCTATATTTACTAACGAAGAACAACTCGAGGATGAACGCAAATTGCGCAAAGGTCTCTCCGGTATGCGTTCTCAAATCGAAAAAATACCCGGATGGGGAAAAATGAGTATAGATGAAGTATTGAAACAGCTAGCCAAGAGTGGCGCGGTTGCAGCCCCTGAAGGTCCTAGGGCGCAGAGGGAGATGTCGGATGCCGAAAGGGCTGTAATTGCTAAGCAAGAAGAGGCCCTTGTGAATCAGCCATCTACGCAGTTCGATAGGCTACTTGCCAGTATTGATACCAATCAATCTATCTCTCGCGAAGAGAAGATGGAATTGCTCGCAATGATTGGCGGTCCCGAATCGGAGAATTCCCTACTTAGTGATTTGCACTTCATGGAAGATGCAATTCCCGGGATGTGGGATACTTGGAAGAGCAAAGCTTTTGATGTTACGGCTGGAGCCGGCAGTTTGTATGGTGAAGGACAGGCTGGACAAGCAATGATTCAGGCTTTTGGCCTGGATATAGAAGATAGGGAGGAGATGGCTGATTTGGTTAAGGCGAGAAAAATGCTCGATGAGAGCCTTGGATCAGAGATGGAAAGAAGTGAACTTGAGATGGTTAGAGGACTTATACTGGAAGCCGAAGGTTTCCGTGACTTTGTCGAAGGCGTAGGGTCTGGCGATAAATTCGATGCAGGTGACCTTACTAAATTCCGATCCTATAAGAAAAAATTTACAGGGCCTGATGGAATTTTCAAACAGGTAAAGCTAGCGAGACAAAGAGCTAGTAACACTGAATTCATGGATCAACGTCTTGAATTCGGCAAATGGACTGTCGGAGACCAAGGACAAGCTATGTTGGATTTGTACATGTATTCCCTATTCGGATATACGTTGGAGGCTTTTGTCTCGGCTGAGTCGACCGATGCCGACAAAGGAGTTGGCCTTGCACTGACTGTCGGTACTATTACCGGCACCTCTGCCGCTTTGTATGCCGTTAGGCATCCTATTGTAGCAGCCAAATCTACTGTTCTTCCGTGGAGGGCTGCCGGATGGAGCAAAGCTAAGTTCCACGAGGCCGTACTGAGCAGTATGGCTAGCAGGCTTGAAGCCGGTGCGTATACTGCCAAAGAAGCCAAAGACGCTATTAAATTTTGCGAAAAAATAGAGGATACATATAGTCTGGCAAAAACTGGCAGTTATCATATGGTTAGCAAGGAGTCCGGAAAGCCGGTACGTCAACTTGCCACCACCCTAAGGGAAAGATTTGATGCGAGAATTGCAAGTGGCGGCAACGAGTTCGGCAGAGTTGCAGAAGCTGATAGACTTAGAAGGGCTCTTCGGGCTGGCAGCGCTGAGCATGTTGATTTGGTTGTCAGGCAGATTTCTGAATATACCGGTGTTTCCGATGATGTTATCAGACGTTCTGTAGAAATAGAACTTCAAGCAGGCCACATTGATGACGTTGTAGATGCTATGATGGAAGCACGAAGAGCATCAGAGGCCGCTGATCAAATTGACGATATAAGTCGAGCTGCCGCTGCAAGGCAGCAACTTGCTGCTATTGGTACATACTTCACTAGGAATGCTGCTGAGGGTACCGAGATGCTTGTCAGAAACAGAGCATTGGTTCAACTGCTTGCAGGTAATGGAGTAGAGGTGTCGTCTGACGTTGCTATGAGGCTTTCCAGAACGTCTCCTTCGCTACTTGGCGCTGTTGATGATCCAACTTTGATTGCTGTCGAAATTGAGAAGCTTAGATCTACGATGAAAGTCAGTGATGCTTCTGAGATTGCTTCCAAGGCTAACATGGCTATGAAGGCCGAGAGAGCGCTGCTCGTTCTCAATGTCGTTGTTGATATTTTTACGATAGGGATGTCTCTATACAGGATCAAAGACCTCGAAGAAATGATAGCCAATGCCAGTAATCCCGCGATCAGGGATATTTATGCAAACAAACTTTTGCGAGAGCATGCGAATATCGCTTTGTCCGGTGCCTCGCTTGTAGTCGGGGTTTCTGCGATTGCTTTGCAGAGCAGTGCTGTGGTTGGGGCGCTTGGATCTGTGATCGGATCTGCTGCTGCCGCTTCCGCTGCCTCCGCTTCTACCGGCGTGGGTCTTGTCTTAATCCCTGTTATCATAGTTGCCGGTGGGGTCATGCATGTTCAAGATGTCATGGACGAAGGTCGTATCGAAATTGCTCGAGAGAAGGAAGACTGGAAACAGCTCTCCCCTGCCGATTTATATAGGCAATGGGTCACGATGGTAGGAACTAACGATAGCGAAGAACTTATCGCTTTCTTTAACTGGAAGAATGTTTGTGCCGGATTCACCGGTATTTCCTATATGGTCGGTGGATACGATGAAAGAGACAAGAGGATGGAAGCTTTTAGACAGGAAAAAGTCGTTACGAGGAGGGAGATCGTAGAAGCTCTTACCGAAAAGCAGCTTAAACTATTTGGCGGAGCTGGGGATTTGCTCCTTTCCAGCTATGCTATGCAGTACATGGAGGCTACTTTGGGACAAGATTTTGATGCAGGTACTATAGAAATGGCTCGTGAGTCTGTTCAAAACGCAGCGTCTTATGCGCGCATGATGGCTGCCCGTGAACATGCAGCCGTAAGGAGAGAGTTCTTTGCCGGCGATACTTCCGAGTATCTTGGGTCTGATTATGCCGTATCATCTCATCAGACAAGGTTAACCGCCTTACAAGTGAGTATTTTACCTCCCGCCGCTAGACGTGACTACGAAATGCTTCTTGCTATGACGCCTTACGCGGATATGGTCCCTGATGCTACAGTCTTTGACAGTAATGCTGCGGTATTACCTGCTGATTATGATGCTGAGATCGATACTGCTACTGGACTTGATTCCGTGCTTGGTGACTTTGGAGTTCGCGTCAAGACGCATGCCGAGGCGAGACTTAGATCCGCCGAACATAAACCTGTTTTCGAGAGACTTTTACGGGTTTCCGACTACGTTGTTTTGCAGAAAATGAATGCAATACAGACTGTATACTCTACAACTGGATCTTACCCTCCAAATGCCGTGATACTTCTGCCGACATTGGAGCTCTATGCTCAGTACAAAGGTCTTTCTTCGGGCTTTGACGTGAGTTATCCATCTTCAGTTGAAGCTCTAGACAAGTGGTGTTTTGATCTACTGGTTGACCATGCCGTTCCTGCCGGCGATTTGACGGCTAGAAAAGCAATGATGATTAGGACTGATGAAGAAGTTATGGCTGAGAATGGGGTTTTTGATGATAAATTCCTGTATGTATTACATAGAATTGCAGTAGAAGTTTTTGGGTATTCAGGCAGTGCCGACGAAGAGTCTATCAAGAGGCTCTACAGTAGTGCTAATGCCAATGTTTTTGGTATCTATTGGGATGGAGCGCAGTGGGTAGTGCAAGAGGGTGGCATGGAGTCTGATAACGAGCTCCCCCGTGATACCAACCCAGACCAGCTAATATCTCAGCTTCTTATCGAACTTGAAAATCACGGAGACGATCTATTTGAAGAGACCGGAGACAGCATGTGGGTTTCCAGCAGATCGGAAGAGGACCGAGAGTTTTTCCGAAGGAGTGAGGCCATTGCCGCCAAGTATAGAGAGGTAATCATGGCCGCTTCCGAGCGTTACGCGACGGAATCAATAGCCGCTCTCTCTGGTTTTGATGCGGAGGCTACAGCTTACATACAAGAACACGCTACCTGCGATGCTTACGTTGTTTTGCCAGGTTATTTAATTGCAAAAGGCATACAAGCTGGCAAACAAGATCTTGGACTTTTCTCCTATAGATATGAAAATGGTGCTGTTGTTTGCTATCAAATGTATGAAGGTTCCGAACTCACGGCTCCTATTGGGAATAAAGTGTCTCGCCTTGAGTCTTTCGAAGTCGCTGACGCCACAAAGCAATATACTGATGCGATGTATGCCGACTTGGCTCAGGTTCGTGAGACTGTACGCATTTCGGATGACGAGTTTGATATACCCGCGTCTGTAGATCTTCTTATTGATTCTAAGCGATTAGAAGTTGATACTTTTGTCGCTGGTCTTGCAAGTTTTCCAGAGGCGCAACAAGAGACTATGGCTATTTCAAAAGCTTCTGAAATCGATGAATTCAGAAGAGTTGTTGAGCTAAGCGTTCTTACAGAAGCTGCCAGTGGAAGCTTTTGGGCTTTTAGGTGGTCTGACGATGTAGATAGTGAGACTGTAGATGAATCTATCCAAGGCAACTTGGCGATGCATCAGACATTCAACTACCACCCTGTTTTGAGAGAGCAGTGGGAGAGCCTGAGGGACGTTTCCGCCAGTATTAGTAATAACGTTGCCGGAGAGAAGCATTCTGCCGAATATATGCTTTATTTCGACCAGGCCATGTCACTAGCACTTGTGAAGTCAATAGCTTTGAATCGCAATGTAGATACTGGGAAAATGGAGGTGCAAAGCTGGAAAGGTCTTGATATGGAGCAGTTTGATAGGAATATCGCCGAAGTTCTTTTGTACGACGAATGGATGAAGGAGTACAAAGGCGAAGACAGTGGCAGTACGTCTGCTGATTTCCGATTCGAGTTCAAAGAGAGCTGCATGGAGGCTCTGGCTGGCTAAAGCGGTTTAGACATATAAGTCCCATCTCTTTCGTATCCAAGTTTTTTGTAATATGCTCTTGTGCCGACACTACTGATTACAGCTATTTTTTTGTATCCAGCTGTTTTCGATAGATTCTCGGCTTCTGCGATTAGCTTTCTACCAAGTCCTATGTGTTGGGCCTCGCCCGTACTCTTCTTTGATATCCTCAGTTGACTGCCGTAAGTGTGGACTTCTCTGATTATCGCGATTTGGCCGTCTATTTCTTTGACTACTTGGTCTGGTGATGGGAAGCGTAGTCGCAACATTGAGCACAAGCTCCTTCCTTGATCGTATGACAGAAAAAATTCCTTGCCTCCCGATGCGTCATACTCCAGTTTATGAAACTTGAGTTTCTCCGCGATGATATCGGTATCTTTGATTTCTCTGCATCTTATGCACTTGCACTCTACTTTGTATTTCCGTTCGATTTCCTGCCTCATATTGGTGATCTTGCTGCCTTCTATAATGCTCTCTCCGGGGATGTCCCTAATTAAGCGCTCTATCCGCACATACTCTGGAATAGTTCTTTTAATTTTCACGAGCAGCTCTTCCAGTTCTTGATCGGAGTAGCTTTTGTATGTTTTTTTCTTCACCCATCCTTCAAGTTCGCTAAAAGGAGTCACCGTGCATGGATAAACTTTTAAATAATCCGGCCTAAAGTCAGGATTTGCAAAAAGCTCCTTGAACATTTGTAAGTCTTTCGCAGGCGTACTACCTGGTAAATTCGGCATCATATGCAGGCATATCTTGAGCCCTGCGTCTTTGCATAGACGAATGGCCTGTGCCGCATCTTCTTTGTAGTGTCCTCTTTTTACATAGTCCAGTATCGTATTGTCGAGATGTTGGACTCCGAGCTGTATCTTCGTGCAGCCTAGTTTTCGGAGCCATCTGACCTCGTCCTTTGTTACATGATCTGGACGCGTTTCGAGGCTGAGTCCAACTACTCTGTGTTCTGCGTTTTCATTGTTTTTTTGTGCTTTTTCCAGCGAAAGCTCTTTCTTGCCACCATTGAGTGCGTTGAAGCATTGCCTTACGAACGCCTGTTGGTATCTACGAGGGTAAAATGAGAATGTGCCTCCCAATACGATCAGCTCTATCTTGTCTGTCGGATGCCCCTGATTTTTTAGACTTGTAAGCCTTTTTTCAATTTGTTTCCCCGGGTCAAAATTGTTTAACAGAGCTCTCATTGCCGCCGGTTCGTTGGACAGATAGCTCTTTGGCATCCCCTTCTCCGTAGGGCAAAATACGCATTTCCCCGGGCATGGATAAGGTTTTGTCAGCACTGTTATTATTGATACTCCTGACATCGACCTGACTTGTCTCTTCTGGAAAAGTTTCTTTAGGTGATCCTCTCTTGGAAGATCGCTAGCATTATAGAACTTATTAAGCTCGTAATTTGAAACAGAATGCTTGCCGTGCTTTTTGGCGAGTCGATTTTTAATCTTCTGTAGCTTCTCCGGTGTATCTATGTTCTTCTTGCTCGCTTCTTTGATGATTTCCTCTAAGAGTTCTTTCATGTTTCAGGTATAATGGTGAGGTCTTTTTTCGCGAATTTAAATCTATCTTATGAGAGAGTCTACCGCAAGGGAGCTTCTTGCCAAGGTCAAAAACGATTATACCGAGATTGCTGGTGAGTTTGACGCTACGAGGCAGGGAAACTGGAAGGATTTTGAGGTTTTTGATGAGTACTTGGCAGACGGGATGAAAATTCTTGATATCGGATGTGGTAATGGCAGGCTGAAGGAGTATATCGATGGCAAAGTCAGAGCCAAGTATTTCGGTACGGACAATAACGATACTTTTATTGAGATGGCAAAGAAACGTGGTGACTTTTTTAAGGTCGGAGATTTTCTAAGTCTCCCCTACCCTGACAACGAATTTGATCTCGTCTTGTCTGTTGCCGCTTTTCATCACTTGCCTACTCGAAAATTGCAGCTTCATGGACTTGCCGAAGTATCTAGAATCATGAAGCCCGGAGCTAATGGCGTTTTTTTGGTATGGAACCTATGGCAGAGGCGGCATGTAAAGCTCTTTTTCGAGAGCTGCTTGCGTTTTTTTGCTTCCTTTGGTAAATATTGCCTACACGATTTCTTTGTCCCATGGGGCAAAAAGACTGAAAGATATTATTATGCATTTACAAAAAGATCGCTTAGAAAACTTTTCGCCAAGAGTAATCTTAAGGTTTGCGAGCTAGATCTTTCTCCCAGTAAGAATAACTATTACGTCGTATTCACAAAATGAACAAAAAAGAACGAGTTAAGGTAATGGGGGTAAACTTCGATCCTGTCACTTATCGCGAGGCTCTCGATAGAATCTTCTTTATGCTCAAGGATGGCAAGCAACATCAGGTTGTGACTCCTAACCCCGAGATCTTGCTTAAGGCGCAAAGCGACGCTAAATATCGTACTATTTTGAATAGAGCGAGTTTGAGTGTCCCTGATGGCACCGGTATTATCTGGGCTGCTAGCTTGGAAGGCAGTCTCAGCATCAAAAAAGGGCTTTGGCATATGCTTCTTATGCTGGTCAAACCTAGCAAAGTGAAACGGATCTTGCCGGAGAGAGTAACAGGTGCGGATTTGATGAGGGATGTACTCAATATGGCTTCTAAAAATGGAAATAATTACCGCATTTTTCTTCTTGGTGCTCGAGATGGAGCTGGCAAACAAATTCAATCCTCTTATCGTTTCAAAGATAAGAATTGCCAGATTGTTGGCGCTCATGAGGGCTCTCCTAATCCGTCGGAAGATGCCAACATAGTTTCCGAAATCAATGAGTCTGGGGCTGACATACTCTTTGTAGCCTACGGCTCTCCTCAACAGGAGAAATGGATCCATAGGAATATGAAGAATATACCAAGCGTGAAGGTTGCTATTGGTGTCGGAGGTGCTTTTGATTTCCTTGCTGGCAACGTAAAAAGAGCTCCAAAGTTCTGGCGCAATGCAGGCTTAGAGTGGCTCTGGAGGCTTATCAATCAACCTAGGCGTGTTCAACGAATATGGAACGCTGTTTTTGTGTTCCCTTATCTCTTGGTTGTAAGAAGTATCAATATTAAGTTCGTAAAATAGCTTTTTGCTATTTCTTTCGAGGATTCTTTTTCGGCCTATCTGCTTCCATCCTTTCCTCTATCTTCTCCTCGACGATCTTAATGATTGGGCCAATGTGCTTGCTTAAACTTCTTGCTGCGTTTATCGGCTTCATTACGTATGTGTTTACTTTTTCTGCCGTGTCTTTCGCGGATGCCACGACCTTGTTGGCATCTCTAAGTATGAGGATTAGGTAAATAAGTGTTATACATCCGAAAATTGCTAATAGAGCTATCGCTATGGCTATTGTGATATAAAGCAAATCAAGTGGAGTTAGCATTTTGGTTTTTGTTTAAAGTCTTTATCTAGGAAATAGTATAAAGGAGCAAGCATTCGAGGGCAAGAAGCAGAATGTTATTTTATTAGTTTCTTGATGGTGTCTGCTACAATTCCAGGGTTGGCTTGTCCTTTTGAGAGCTGCATTACTTTGCCAATAAGCGATCCGATTGCTCTGTCTTTACCGTTTTTGATATCCTCTACCGCCTCTGGGTTTTCTTCTATGACCTTATTGCATAATCCTTCAATCAGCCCTGTGTCTGAAACTTGTTTTAGCCCCTTTCTTTCTACTATTGCGGATGGGGGCGTCCCTTCCTTGTACATTTCTTCGAACACTTCGCCTTTGGCTACGTTGTTTGATATCTCGCCCGAATCAATAAGCTTTATTAGTTCTGCGAGCATAGCCGGGGTGATTTTTGACTGCGTAATTCCTACTTGGTCTTCGTTGAGATGTTTGAGTAACACTGTTGTTGTGAAAGCATTTGCCGACTTTGGATTACCTGAGATCTTTGCTGCTTCCTCGAAAAAATCTGACAGTTCCGGTGCCTCTGTTAGCTGCCTTGCATCCTCTTGAGCGAGTCCGTACTCCGACACGAATCTTTGTTTCCTACTCAGAGGCAATTCCGGAATTTCTCTCTTTAATTTCTCGATATCTTCTGCCGTAATTGTCATTGGTGGCAAATCAGGCTCTGGGAAGTACCTGTAATCCTGCGCTTCTTCTTTTGTTCGTTGAGATACAGTGACCTCGTTTTTCACATCAAAACCTCGCGTCTCCTGGACTACTACCTCCCCTGACTCGAGAGCCTCGACTTGTCTTTTGAACTCATATTCGAGTGCTTTTTCCAAAAACCTGAATGAGTTTAGGTTCTTTACTTCAACTTTGGTTCCGAATTTTGTCTCGCCCTTCTTGCGTATGGATATATTGATATCAAATCTCATCATTCCCTTCTCCATATCGCAATCAGATGAGCCGACGTATCTGAGTATTTTTTGCATCTCTCGGGCGTATGCAGATGCTTCTTTTGTTGAATAAATTTCCGGATCCGAAACTATCTCCATTAGAGGGGTGCCAGACCTGTTGTAATCACATAGCGTTCCTCCTGCTTCGTGTGTAAGTTTGCCTGCGTCGTCCTCGAGATGCAGTCTTGTTATCCCGACTCTCTTCATGCGTCCGTCAACTTCGAAATCTATGTATCCGTTCGCCGATACGGGCTTGTCGTACTGAGATATCTGATAACCTTTCGGCAAGTCAGGGTAGAAATAGTTTTTTCTGTCGAATTTTGAAAAGAGTGGAATGTTGCAATTAAGTGCTACCGCCGCCTTGAGCCCTTTTAAGTAAGCTTCCTTGTTGACTGTCGGCAGCGTTCCTGGGAAACCCATGCAAATTGGGCAAGTGTTTACATTCGGCTCCTTGCGAAACGAATCGTTGTCGCATGAGCAGAACATCTTTGTTCTAGTGTTGATCTGTGCGTGGATTTCAAGTCCGATGATTGGCTCGTACTGTGTCATCTGTAGGATATAGGAATTAGTCAGTAGGATTTAGTCTGTAATCCGATTGTAGACTTTTGTTAGCTTCTGTCCAAAAGTTTTTTTATCAAAATTGTTGATTACCTTGATGTCGTATCTTATTTTGCTCAGGTTTTTGAAACTATCTATCTTTTGTAGGTACTGCGTTCGTATTCTTTTTATTCTCTGGTCTCTCGGCGCGGCAATGAGTATTATTTTGTCACAAAGCCTAAGGAACTTGTCTACCGGAGCACCTATCTCTACAAAAACCACTTTGGTCTGAGCTTTGTCTATAGCTTTCTGTGTCTCGGATAATACCAACGGGTGGATGATTTTTTCCAGAATTCGCAACTTCTTCTCGTCTTTGGAAACGAAGATGCCAAGGCGCGCTTTGTCTACAGCTCCTTCTTTCATGAACTCTTCTCCGAAGAATGTCTCTATCTTTTTAGATCCCATGCCTCCTTTTTCGTATAGTGTTGCAACTATCTCATCGCAATCTATGAATGCTGATCCTTGCCACTGAAAAAAATGTCCAGCGAAAGATTTGCCAGATGCGACGCCACCTATTATGCCGATGATTTGTTTGTTTTTCATTGCCCTCGTCTATTTTCCTGAACCATTTGAACTAAAAGGTCTTTCAATGCGGTTTGATCTTTGTAGTTTTTCGCTTTTACGAACTTCTCCTGATATTTAAGGACTTCTCTTCCTACGGTCTTTGGGAATGATACGTCTCCTAGCGTCACGACTGTTCCAGTTCCAAGCCTCTCTATCATAATATCGCCGTAATTCATTATTGTGCCCCAGAACCCTTGAATCTGGTAAGTCACCCCTTCTATCGTGTGGTACTCTATCCTGGTCGAGGATTTGTTGAAAAAACCATCCCACTGCAAGTCTATGATGCCAAGATTTGTTATTATCCATGCATCCATGTACCAATCAAGTAGCTCGTATAGAAACAGTAGGATTCCTACTGCGAGCCAGCCCATCCATATCACAAAAAACGGTGGCATAATGAGGTTGAACCCGAGAGGAAGAACTATCCCAAGCACCAATGCTTTGAAAAAAGACGCGTAGTTTATGAATGGATGAGTGTGTGCGACAAAATATATCTTCTCCCCCTGATTCAGATAACTTCTAAAAAAAATATTTGCTAGCATTTTGGGTGTTGATTTCTGTACTTATCTGAAATTTACCTAAAAAAGATCATCTTGTAAATGCTTCGCTCACCATGTAGATTACTCTTTGCTTTTTAACTAAACATAAAAACACAAATGGACTCTGAGTTGAAAGAAGAAGATGATAGCAGTAAGGATGTAGACGAGGTGTATTATGATGGTTCTTCCAAGTTAGCATATGTCGCCAAAAGCACTCTTTGGTTTTTTGTCGACGTAGCTATCAATGCTGCGATTATCATCGCTCTCGTATTCATAATAAGAGGCGTTATATTCTCTCCTTTTCAGGTGAGTGGGCCGTCTATGTGTGACACTCTGAATAATTTTAGTGACAACTGCGTTCATGGCAATGGCGAATATATTATCGTAAACAAATTCTCTTATTTTAGTTTCTTTGGATGGTCTTTCTCTGATTACGAGAGAGGCGATATCATAGTTTTTCATCCGCCTGAAGGTGATGATGGCGAGTTTTACATCAAGAGAATCATAGGCTTGCCTGGAGAGACCGTTGAACTCATTGATGGCGAAGTCTACATATACAACGAGGACTATCCTGATGGATTTAAGCTGGATGAACAGTATCTCAATGAAGGGAATTACGGAAAAACATATCCGTTTACGACAACTTTGACCGAATTCTACGTAGAGGACGGAACGTATTTTGTTATGGGTGACAACAGGCGCGCAAGTAGTGATTCGCGAAGATGCTTTGGAAATGTCGACTGCAACGCCGAACTGGCACTTCTTGATAGAGATCTTATCCAAGGAAAAGGCTGGCTCATTCTGTGGCCACTTGATAGACTGAGGATCCTGCCTAGCTACGATTACGGTATGTAGGTTTGGCCCTAATAATTCTTGCTTGTAACGTATGATTCAAGCAAGACTATTATTGCTACTACCAAGAGTCCGTTCCACCACGTCAATACGCCGAGCACTAGAAATGCCAGACAGATTATCGTGCATAGTGATAGCAGCAGTCCCTGCCTGATTGATGTATTGATGTATCCTATGCTGATTTCGTTTTTTGTAACCCATTTTCGCAAATAGAATCCTAGCAGCGTAAACGAGCATGTTAGCGTTATAAGCAGACTCAAGAAAAACAGAGCTAATGCAAGCCCTGTGGACTCATATGGGTCGAGTTTCATCACTACTACCAGCCATCCTGCCAGGCTTATACCGCCAGCTATCATTAGCGGCTGTATGTATCTTTTTTCCGGGTTGAAAGGTTCAACGTTCATTGAGGTTTTCTTTTTTTATTTTTTGTAAGAGCACAGGGATATTCTTCATGTCTTCTATGAGTATCTCTCTGTACGACCCATTATACAACGCTACGGCCGGATGGTACATCGGATAATAAACTTGCTTGCCTCCGTCGATGCCTTTGTATCTCTTTGCTTTGCCATGGGCCTCGGATATTTTTAGTCCAGGCAGGAATCTTCCCATGGAGTGTCTGCCGAGCGTGACAATCAATATCGGCTTAATAGCTCTGATTTGCGCCTCTAGGTATGGCCAACATGCTGCTATCTCTTCCGGCAAAGGATCTCTGTTGTTTGGTGGCCTGCATTTTACGACATTGGCTATATAAACATCTTCGCGTTTTAAGTCGACAGTGCTCAGCAAATGATCTAAGAATTTCCCTGCTGCTCCTACAAAAGGTCGTCCTTGCAAATCCTCGTCTTTTCCAGGTCCTTCGCCTATAAACATAATCTCCGCATGGGGGTTGCCCTCGCCAGGCACGCCGTTAGTCCTGCCTTCGTGCAGCGGGCATTTTGTACACTTTTTACATTGATCCTCTATGTCTCTAAGAGTTGTCGTCATTCGTTCTGGTTAATACAAAACCAATTATCAGCATTATTGCGCCGGCTACAGTCAGTATTATTCCATGCATCTCTACTCTATCCGTAAGAAGTTTTATGAATGTCATCGCCGTAACCAAGCTTTTTTCTAACGTTTCAACCGATACTTCCGGAGTCTCTTGCGCTATTTTTAGAAGTAGCATTTTCATTGTGCCGTCTATTGTAAGATTTATTATTGCCAATGGCAATCCACTCCAGAATAGAGCGTTACCAACCCACTTAAGCACAGAGGCAAGAGGTCTCCATATAATCAGGCCTATTAGTGTAACCAGCAAGAAGTATATTGCGAGTATGCCTATTCGTAGCCGCTTATTGTTCTGAACGAGCAATTGTATGGTGTTTCTCGCTTTTTCTGGCAGCACCGTCAAATCTATCTCTGTTTTCTCCGGCATGCTTGCGAAAACATCTGGGTCTACAGCCAGTCCTCCGAGTAGATCTGCGCGATCCAAGTCCGACGGTATACATGTGATCATTTCGCCACCTTCGATATCAAAATCTGCCATACTTTTTTCAGGGCACTCTTCCATTTCGGATACCATGTCTCCGAGTATGGCCTCCGCTACTTGCGGCATATTTTCTTTTATGACAGAAAGATCCACAGTAATGACATCAGGCAAAGGTTCTTGCATTAGTTGATCTATGACGTCTTGCGTTAAGTCTATTGCTGCGTCTTTTGGCAAGATCTCTTCTATTTGAGAGGCTATCTTCTGAGGATCTATCAAGGAGCTGCCGTCTGTGTTTTCCGTTTTGATTATGTCACCTATATTGGCTGCTATATATTCCGCCAAAGTATCGTAGATCTCGGATATTACATCTTCATCCGTATAGAAGTCCGGATTCACGTATGTTTCCAGTGCCGCGTAAACAAAACTGATTACCGGCACTACGAGTAGTACTAAGAATAGTATGAATCCTGCCAAAAGTTTCCTCATGTTTTTTGTTTTTATATGCGCCTTCCCAATTTATCAAATACAGTGTTAAAATTGAAGGTGTAATTTATAAGCTTTATGAATAAGATTCACGTTGTTTTCATGGGTACGCCCGAATTCGCAGTTCCTGTGCTGCAGGGGCTATGCGAAGATCCACGCATAGAAGTTGACATGGTTGTTACTCAGCCGGACAGACCTGCGAATCGAGGGAAGATTCTAACTTCTCCCCCGGTTAAAGTCCTTGCTGAAAAACTATCACTCACTATTGTGCAGCCTGATAATGTCAATGGAGATGACGTCATCAGAATGATCGCAGGCGTTGCGCCTGATTTTATCATAGTAGTTGCTTACGGACAGATACTCAGTACTAAGATATTGGCACTTGCAAAGAAAGAGGTTCTCAATTTGCATGCGTCGCTACTGCCTAAATACAGAGGGGCATCCCCTATCCAAGCCGCTATTCTCGCTGGAGAAAAAAAGACAGGTGTGTCTATTATGGGTGTTCGCAAGAAGATGGACTCTGGGCCTGTTTACAGAAGCTCCAGCACTTCAGCTGATGACAAGAACTTCATTGAACTATCCGAGGAACTAACCGAAATTGGTACGAAAACGCTAGTCAAAGTTATCAAGGAGTTTAGCAAGCTTGTTCCGTCAGAGCAGGATCATTCCAAAGCGACTTACTGCAAGAAGGTTGATAAAACCGACGGGCTCATTTCTTTTTCCGAGATGGATTCGAATGAAATCTTTAGAAGATTTAAGGCTTTTTACGGATGGCCCGGCGTGTTTGCCGAGTGGCATGAAAAGCGCATACTTCTATCTGGAATTTCTATCAGTGACGTACAGTGCGGCAATCAATCCGGCGCCGTTTGCCGCATCGATGACAATGTATACGTCATGGCAAAAAACTCTTCTTCTATTGAGCTAAAGAGCGTTAAGCTCGAAGGGAAGAAAGAGCTTCCTATTTCTGAATTCCTCCGAGGACATCGTGACTTTGTCGGCTCGCGACTTGCATAGACAGAAGCAACACTGCCAATATTTGTCCCTGAGTCGTTGTGTACATGTAGTGATCTACCAGCCCTATTACAGCTAAGGCTAATATTGAGTACTTGATTCTCTTGCTTTTGCCACTTAGAAGTACGTTGAATAGAATGAATAGTATTACTGATATCCCTATAATTCCCAGTTCCGCTGTCGCTAGCAAATACACATTATGAACAGGCTGATATTCCCACGGCGATATCTTGTCATCCGAGTAATCCTGTACGTAGTTGGTGAAATTTGCGAATCCTACTCCCATAGGATTGTCCAATATCATCTCTACGGCTGGCTGCAGCTGACTCAATCTGGCCTCTATTTCTGTCGTACTCAGGAAATGAGTCTTCAAATAAGGTAATGCTACTACTACGGGGATAACGCAGATTCCTATAAGGATTGTCATCATCCTCTTGCTAGATGATATTTTTTTGATATTAAAAATCGCATATATAAAACCGACGAGTATCAAAGCTCCTATTCCCGACCTGGAAAATGTTAAAGTTAGTCCGACGATGCAAAGCGCTATAAGTGGCAGCCGTTTTTTGAATTTCATGTTCAGTATTATAGCTACCACCATGAAGCCCGCTAAGATGTTTGGATGAGGCATTGTGCCGTAACTCCTTATGATTTTATCTTCACCCATGTCGATTTTGGCGATGCCGGAAGATGCTAAATTCGGCTCTCCAAGCAGTGATAGACCCAAGCTATCTTGACTCACAAATTGCCCTATGGAGGCTGCCGCCTGCAATGCCATCGATATCATAAATACTCCCGATATCCTGCTTTTTTTTGCGATTCCATTCTTGATAAGTATGTATAACAAGAAGAGTGTCGCGATCTTAAAAACCACCCACTCTATCGCAACTGATGAGTGAAAAGCTATGAGTGCTCCAAGGATACAAAGCAGTCCCAGATGCATTCTGTTCCCTGTATTGATCTTCTTCTGAAACGGCAAGAAGAGTACTGCGCTTAGTATGACTAGTATGTCGCTTAAATATATTGCTGCGTTATTAAACTGATTCGCTTGTCCTGCCAAATATATATCAGGCTGAGAAACGATAGTGAAAATTTGCAGGGGCAGTATGAAAATCGCGAACAAAAATATCGCTTCGGCTATATCCTCCATTTTGATTTTTTTACTCTCCTTCCGTACCAGAGAGACTAGGGAAAAGCCCTTCATCGGGTATGATTGCGTTAATTTGTTGCTCTACTGTGCTGAGGGCTGAGCTTACTTTGACTGTCGAAAGTATTGATGAGACAGCCTCTTCGATAATCTCTGCGTATTTTTGCGCATCGGCTATAGGTATTGTTTCCGCATATCCAACTTGAGTCGCGAATACGCCATAAATCGGATCTTTCATCTCTTCCTCAAGCAAGTCTCTTCTTGATGACGGCTTGTGAGTCTCTTCGAAGTAATACTGCCCGACTTCTTGTGATGCTAAATACTCTATAAAAGCCCACGCTTCGTCCGGATAGTCCGATGTTCTGGAAACCGTATATGCGAAGTAATTTGCATACACATTCCTCTTGTCCGTACTTGTGTCGGGGTCGTAGACCTGTGGTATTTCCACTACCTTGATTGCATTCGGATCTATAGTGTCTCCGCCTGTCTTCTTCTCTGTTTCTATCAAGTTTAACAAGTCTTCGTACAGATAAGAATAACCGAAAATCATTGACACTTTACCTTCTATAAAAGATTGTAACTCCTTCTCGCTGCTATCTGCATCCGAGATGTACTCATTCCAGCAATAATTCTTGTTACTTGGAATAGCAAACGACGTGTATAAGTCAAAAGCTTCTTCTCCTGGTGACGTGATGCCTCCAGAGGCGCTAACCTCTGTATCGGCGATGGTCGAAGCCGTGTAGCTGTTGTTATACAAAGGTGCTTTGTACTGCAATAACAATGTATAGAGTATGTCTGTTGCCCTAAGGATGTTGTCGGTACGTCCCATTGCAATCCCAGCCACCTCAAATCTCTCGAAGCTGTTGTCTGACTTAGTGAGCTTGTACACGTCATCAAGCAGTTCGCTCCATGTATTTGCGGGCTTTCCTCTCGATGGTACGGCGTCTTCGTACTGATTTTTGTTGTAGTAAAGAGCTATCGTGTCCACGTACATAGGCATGCCGAAAATCACATAGTTAGTTGCGTCATATTGTCTTAGAAAATCGTCCGAAACTACGCTTACGAACGTATTATCAAACTCCGTCGCAGTTTCTAGGTCTACCAAGTATGGATTTACCTTTTTGTAATGTTCGTATATCCAGCTATTTTGCATCATGAAGATGTCCGGACCTTTCCCCTCCGCTAATTCATTGATGATGAGGTCCAGATATGCCTCGGGGTCTGTGAACTGTTTATACGTTATGTTGACGTTCGTGTGAGAGCTTTCGTATTCCTGTATTAGTGGCTTGTAAATATCGGAATCATCAAAAAGTCCGTACATGACAAGGTCAACCGCCTCCGAACTACTTTTGGTAGATGTCGTATCCTTTTTAAGGCATCCTGAAAACATCGTCAAAATCACTGTAATAATTACAATAAATGCTATGTTTTTTCGCATATTTTGTTTTTTATTTTTAATCTTTGATGGGATTATACCTGCCGCAGTCCACAGAGCAAATACCTTTTTGAAAGCGCGTAGTAATAAAAGTTCTTTCTATACTTCTTAGCCAGCATAAGTACGGGCTTCCGCGATATCAGCCATAGCGCTGTTTTCTTCCATAAAGGCGGTAGTTTTTTCAGTTCCGGATGTTTTTTGTGGAAGATTTTTGACGATTTGCCGATCGACCGCATCCGATCCGCCAAAGACTTCTCGTCTATCATATGGTGATGGTAGCCTACAGCATTTTTATTGTAATAAAGCTTCATGTTCTCTTCTTTTGCGAGTCTGTATCCAAGCTCTATATCTTCCCATCCGTACGAATGGAAGTCCTGATCAAACTTGTGTTTTTCCAGTAGCTTTTTCTTGATTGAGATGTTCGAGGTGTAAAAGAAATTGTAATCCGCTTCCTCCTTCCCCTCGAGAAGATCGTATGCAAACTGAGTGCCTCCGTCTTTTCCACTTGTGAGCCATCTCATAAAATCCGTCACTTCTACTTCCGGATGCCACAGCACCAAACCGAGCACTGCTATCCTCTTCTCCGGATGTTTTTTGTGCATAAGCATATGTCCCTGTACCGCGGTTCTTTCGAGAAGAATGTCGTCGCCTATAAACAGGATGATGTCTCCTGTAGCGTGCTTAAGCCCATTATTTCTTGCGTTGCCCTGTCCTTGATTTTTCTGATATACGTATTTGAAATGGGGGAATCTAAAACTCCAACTTGTTGAAATCTCTTGTGTCTTATCGCTGCTGCCGTCGTCAACAACGATTACTTGGAAGTCCTGAAAAGTTTGTTCGCTTAAATGTTCGAGGCAGCGACCGAGTATTTCGGCTCTATTGTGAGTTGGTATGATTATTGTAAGCATTGGATCTATCATCTGTTTGATTCTAATAGAGCCATTCTTCCAAAGTCAATCAACTACTGCAAAATGGGGAAATCTGCTGCGAATTCTTCAAAGCTCCTCAATGGGAATTTGCTCAGGTTTCGCCACTACCTTATCCGTATCTAACCTGATGCGCCGTTGTCGCTTTTTAGAATTTTCGCGCAACTTTATCATTTTTCGCTACGTTACTGACCTTTGCAGAGGTCTCTATTAGAAAAAGGGTCTTATGTAAAAGACCCTTTTTCATCCCTACCGTACTTCGCTTTAATCGACTGTACGTAATTATTACTCTTTGTCCTCTGCAGACGTAGCCTCTATCTCGTCTTTCTTAATCTTCAGGAAGATTACGCGACTCGCTTTCACCTCAGTGATAGAGCGCTTACCACCCTCTTTATCTTCATAGCCCCTGTACTGAATTTCGCCCTCCAGCATAACCAGGCTGCCTTTTGTTAAATGCTTTGCGCATATGTCGCCAAGCTGTCTCCATGCTACAATCCTATGAAATTGAGCCTGATCCTCTATCTCGCCTGTCTCATGCGCTACCGCTTTGTTTGTTGCGACTGAGAATTTGGTCAGAGTGTGGCCGTGTTCCGTCTTTTTGCTCTCGGGATTGGCCGTGAGATGCCCGAGCAGCATCACTTTGTTTAGGTACTGCATCTTTTTATTTGGTTAGGAAATACAGCACTTTCTGTTTTAGCAAAGTGATATTAAAAAAAGATGAAAAAACATCCTGGGAGCTGTTAACGTAACCAGCTTCTAATATCCGAATCTTTGGTAACTTTTTCCAAGTCTGGATGATCTGCCTCCCAAATTCCGATCTGGCTCCCACCACATTTCGCGGCCCAGTACTAGGGCTGCTCTCTTGCATGTTTCTCCTCTCTGGTCTGTTATGGCTCTGTGCATAGCTTTTGGAGGAACTAAGCGTTCAAGATGAGGTGGAAAGCTTCCGGTAGCCGCATAGTGTAGTTTTTAGTATCGGCAGTGTATTTTATTATATCAATGCCTTTAGGGCAAGGTTGTTTATTGACGCCAATCCTGTATAGGCTATACTTTTACGCCTTAACTTACTTATATTATGAGTTTTTCACAGGCGACAGGATTGCATGATCAGTGGCAAGGCACGGTTGGACGAACATTTGATGTTGGTACTCCCGACAATGGCAAAGAAAAGCCGATGCAGCGTCACTATCTGGAAGGAAAAGGAGATTTTGATTTCGATGATCAGCAGTATAGCTTCCATGTCTCGTATTTAGATCTGCCTGAGCCAAATCAGTCTATGCCTGTACCTGCAAGCAGGGTTATTACCGAAGTTGCGCCTGATCTAAATTCACCACATGACATCGTTGTTCCTGTCTTAATGGGCTGGGGTGAAACTTCCGCTCAAATGGAGGGATCGATGCTTAAATGTTTACTTAGGAGCCTTAAGAAGAATGGATACGCCAACCCTCAAGTTATTGGAGTTAACTGTGTCGGCAAAGGTACGCCAGCATATTTGTACGCGGATAATCAGAGCGAAATAGGACTTGATGATGCGAGGGCTTTGGCAAAATACCTACACAAAACGGTCACCTTGGAGGCAACGTGTGCCTTGTAGGGCATTCTATGGGTAATCTGGCCGCATGTGCATTTTGGGAGCAGCTTAATGGTGCCAAAGAGGTAGAATCCGAGCGAGCGACTACTAATGTAAAGGTCAATAGACTCCTTGCGATGATGCCTGCTACAGATCAAAGACTTGGTCTGATTCGTCCTGGATTTTTGTCGGCTGTAATGAGTCAAGTGTTGCCTGCGATTTATAAAGTTCTTATTGATCACACTGGTCTCGATTTGGATTATGATGATTTTAAACGAATTATGTTCGAAGGGTCTATTCTAAATCAACGTACAGACTGGGTCCGTATAGTTCCAGATTCTGCCAAGAGGTTTTTGGAAGCGACTTTGATCTGGAACAGAAGGTTTGGTGATCTGTTCAAAGCGGCTGCTTCCGATCAAGATTTGGAAGTGCACATCTTTGGCGGAGGGAATGACACTCTCATACCTCGCTCTATGCTCAAAGACTACCAATCTTATCTTGGCGATCAGGGCATCACTGCCGATATAACTTACGGCGAAAAGTTCTCACATTCGATACCGTTTGATATGAGCTTAGCTCAAGAGGAAGAGATGGGTGCTTTCTTTGATAAAGCGTTTCCCACCAAGCAGCCAGAGTAACTTGCTTTGAATCTTCTTTTCAGATAACTTCTTCTTGCTATGTTTACAGGTATTATTAAATCTATCGGGAAGGTTGTCGAATCGAAAGCTGGCTATCTTGAAGTCCAGCATGACTTAAGGACTATTCCCGGCGATAGCATTGCTGTAAATGGCGTATGCTTAACTGTTAACAGAGATGGCTGCTTCGATGTCATGGACGAGACCTTGGGTTGTACAAACATCGGCAGTCTCAAAACTGGAGACACTGTCAATCTAGAACCCGGAATGTCGCTTGCAGACAAGATTGATGGGCATCTGGTTTCTGGTCATGTCGATTTCGTTTCTGAGGTAGTGTCTTTTGATGGCACGGTCCTTGAGGTCGTATTTCCCGCTGATTATGCGCGATTTTTTGCCGCCAAAGGGTCTGTCGCCATCAACGGCGTTAGTCTTACGGTCACAGATGTTTCCGAGAACACTCTCTCGGTTTCTCTCGTCGGTTTTACGCTTGATCATACGAATCTCGGCTCGCTAACAGCCGGCTGCAAGGTCAATGTTGAAGTTGATTTAATTGCCAGATATCTTGACCGTATAGTTTCTTTAAAAAAATAACCATGATAGGAGTCGTTGTTGCCGAGTTTAATGATTTCATTACAGACAAACTTCTCTCCGAGTGCGAACGTGGACTCAATAAGCTTGGTCTTAAGTATGAAGTTGCGAAAGTCCCTGGCGCATTCGAAGTTCCTCTTGCCGCAAAGAAGATGTCAGAAAAGTGCGACATTGTTATCGCACTCGGCTGCGTTATAGAAGGAGGAACTAACCACTATGATATGGTTTGCCGTGCATGCACCGATGGTATTATGCAAGTGCAGCTCGAAACAGGCATCCCTATCGTTTTTGAAGTTCTTATGGTAAAAAAGATGGAGGATGCGGCAAAGCGTGTTTCGAAAGGATATGATGCCGCTAAAGTAGCTCATAAACTTCTACAGAAATGAAAACTCTCCACGATTTAGACCCTAAAGACAAACGTGTTCTTGTCAGGGTGGATTTCAACGTTCCAATGGATAAGAATCGTGAAATCACAGACGACACGCGTATTAAGGCTGCCCTGCCTACTATAGAGTACCTCGCTGAGCGCTGTGCAAAGGTTATCATAATGTCTCACAGGGGACGCCCCAAGGGTCAACGCGTTGATGATCTCAGGCTGGATAAAGTTGCCGCAAGACTCGCCTCTTTGACGAAATTCCCTGTTTCCGATGTTCACGACTGTATAGGTCCTGACGTTGAGGCTGCCGTCTCGTCGATGGAGCCTGGTGAAATATTACTCCTTGAGAATACTCGTTTTCACCATGGCGAAGAGATGAATGATGCCGAATTCACTAAGCAAATAGCCAAACTAGGCGACGCTTTCGTTAGTGATGCGTTTGGTGCGGTACATCGTGCTCATGCAACAACCGCTGGACTTGCCGATTTTCTCCCCGCCTATGCCGGTTTACTTCTTGAGCGCGAGATAGAGGTGCTTTCCTCTATACTCAAGGCTCCGAAGAAGCCCGTTGTGCTTATCATGGGTGGTGCCAAGATATATACAAAGATTGGCATACTCAAGAATTTCATAGACAAAGGCGATGCTTTCCTCATTGGTGGAGGACTTGCCAATACATTTCTTTATGCAGCCGGCTACAACGTAGGAGAATCGCTGTATGAGTCTGCGAAACGTGATATTGCCTGCGAGATCATGCTAGAGGCCGAGAAAGATATGGATCAATTTATTTTGCCCACTGATGTAGTAGTGGCTTCTCAAGCGTCGGAAACGGCAGAGACATTGACGATCCCTGTTTCTGATCTAGAAGGAGACATGAAAATATTCGATATTGGCAAAGAGACTATCACTCGCTTCTGTGACATTATTGCAAGAGCAGGTACTGTCATCTGGAATGGTCCTGTTGGTCTTTATGAAATGGCTCCATTCTCCGAAGGGACAAGAAGAATTGCCGAGGCTGTTGCTGACTGCGAAGGCACGACAATTATAGGTGGTGGAGATACTATCGATGCTATTAATAAATTCGGTATAGCTCCAGAAAGATTTACACATATTTCAACAGGTGGAGGAGCTATGCTCGAACTACTCGAAGGCAAGAAGTTGCCTGGGATCGAAGTTCTTTCAAGATAATCCGTTTACTTTTCATTATTCTTTCGATCTATCCACGCTTGCAATATGATTTGGGCTGCTATTTCGTCGATCTCAGAAAACTTCTTGAGCCCTTTGTCTATCAGAGCTCGTTCCGCCTGAATCGTACTTAAGCGTTCGTCAAAAGTCTCTATCGTGGCTCTAGGCATGTGGGTTTGCAGTCTCTCTATAAACCTCTTAGTTGCCTCTGTTTGAGGAGTCTCGTCGCCCTGCATGTTAGTTGGCAATCCTATGACTATAGTTTTTATACTCTCTTCAGTACATATTTTCTCGATCTCGCTCAACAAAGTTGCTTCCTTCTTAAAAGAGAAAGTCGTGCGTGGAAAAGCTATGCCGGAGTCGGTGTCGCCGATAGCGACTCCCGTTCGACGTTTCCCATAGTCTAAGCCTAGAATTTTTGGCATTATTTATTTAGCTTAAAGCCCCCTCTACAACTACTGTAAGAGTAGCTGTGTGGCCACCTGGCAGCATCACTTTTATTTCGTACTCACCTACTTCTTTAAAATGATCCATCTTGATATTACTTTCGGCTAATTCAACCTTTAGCTGTTCTTTGATTGCCGCTATTACTTCTTTCTCCGTTACGGATGCGTAAAGCTTGCCTTTCTCGGAAGCCTTGTGTGTTACATTTACTGTTGCTCCCGATAATTTTTTCTCTACACTTGATGCGTTCTTCTCCAACTCTTCGAGACGCAATCCTTCTTCTGCTCGAATTTTGTTGATTGCTGCCATTCTGCTCTCTGTAGCATTTACTGCGAGTCCTTTTGGCATTAAAAAATTGTGGAAGTATCCTGATTTTACGGTTTTAACTTCGTTTCTGTGTGCTACTCCAGGAACGTCTTGCGTGAATATTACTTGCATGTTTTTTAGGGTTTAGGGTTGTAGGGTTTTTGCTGATATTTATTCGAAGTACCAATCTGCTATTGTTGCGAATCTGTCTGATGGGAATCTGATGTCTTCTATTACTACTCCCTGTACTCTTTCATCAACCAAGAAATAGTAACTTGGTGTGTATAGGAATACCGCTGGAATATCTTCTTCTATCGTTTCGGCCAGAGACTTAAGTAGCTCATCCTTCTCATCCGCATCAAATGTGCTTCTGATCCTCTCTATATACGCATCTGCATTCGGATTCCTGTAGTTTGAAAGATTCAGTCCGTATTCTGTGGCCTGACTCGAATGCCAGTAAGAATAAGTGTCGAGATTATATCCTAAGTTCTGACCATATAAAAGCAAATCGTACTCTCTGTTTTGGATTTTTGATTGCAATGTCTCGTTATCATAACCTTCCACTACTACATCAATGCCAACCGCTGCTAACTGGCTCTTGATTATATCTACCGTCATGGACGTTATTTCCTCCTGTTTTGAGCCTTCGTCGAAGACTCTGCGCAGCAATGTCAGAGTAAGTTTTTCGCCGTTTTTGTACCTAAAGCCGTCCTCGTCATCCAGATACCATCCTTCACCGTACAAAGCTCCCATAGCTTGCTCCTGATCAGCCTGATGTATCCACTCGTCCTGATTAAGCTCCAGCAGCGGAGTGTCTATAGTCTTCGTGTATCCTATCTGGTCT
>MNZJ01000024.1 GCA_001873565.1 Candidatus Peregrinibacteria bacterium CG2_30_44_17
AATAATCTAGCTAATGAGCAGGTTCTGGATTCTCTTTAACAACAAAAAACATTTTTAGATAGTATCAGTATTGATAGACCTACGTTGTGGACTGCGACAGGAGGGATATTGCTCAATAAAGTAGGGGAAGGGATTTCGCTTATCGGAAGTGCCGTCCTTGAGCCTATTGGAGACTGGATGATGGAAATTACAGAAGGCATACCTGTTATTAATACCGGTGCTACTGTTGTCGCGAATATACCGATTGGACTTGTTGCCGGTGTATTGGAAGGTTGTGGAGAATTAGTACAAGGAGTAAATATGATTATAGATAGTCCTATCCGTACACTCGAAGGGATGGGTGCGCTTATTGGTAGAGATCCGATGACTAATGAATGGTCATTGTCTACTGCCGGAACTTCTTGGAAGGAGATGGGTAAAGCACTTCTTGCGTGGGATGATTTTGCCGAAGGCGACATCGGTAAGGGTATTGGAAAAGTCGGGCTGAATCTTCTATTAACTGCTACGGGCGCCGGAGCTGCCATCAAAGGATCTGCTAAGGCCGCTACGGTCTTTACGGTTGCAAGAGGAGCAGGTAGCGGAGTTATGCGTGCAGGGTTGGTTGCGACAGGTGCCGGTATCAGGGTTTTTGCGGTTGAGTTCTCCTCCGGTCTTGCGAACTTGCCCGGAGAGGCTGTTTCCGGTGTTTCACGAGCTATCAAGGCTGTGCCTAAAATGCGTGGTCTACTCACCAAGGAAGCTGCTACTTCCGCTCTAGTCAAGGCTCGAGAGACAGGTGCTGCCGCAAGACAATGGGCTTCCGAAGCTGCTACAGGGAAAGGATTGAGTCGTGCTGCGAAGCAGGAGATGAGGCTTGGTGCGGAAAAAGCGAAGTACGCCGAAGCTTATGGCGAATTCAGTACTCGCGTAGAAGAGATTATGTCGGCGGACGCAAAGCTTACAAGAGGTGAAGCCATAGCGAAGCTTTATAAAACCGCGCCTGAATTGGTAGAGCAAGGTCTACGCTATGAAAAAGTTGCCGGGAAGCTTGCTAAGCTTCGAGAGGCAAAAACTTCCGCGGCAACGAGCGAAGTTAAGAGGGCTCAGGCTAAAGTAGATGACCTTATGGACAAAGTTTCTCGACTTAACATGGAGGAGCTTAGACGGCAGCTTGAGGCTGCGAAAGCCGAGCTCAAAGTTGCACAGGCCAGAGAAGTTGTAGCTCAAATAGAGGCCGGTGTGATTAAAGGTTTTGAAAATTACAAAGGTATCCGAGACCTCGGCAAACAGGCCGGACTTACCATGGAAGAGCAGCTAAGGCTTACCAAGAGCTTTCTTGAGCACAGCGGCGCCAAAATAGATGACCTGATTGATCTTGAAAAAACCGTTGGTCCTCTGACTTCTGTCGAAGTTAGTGGAGCGATGGATGATTTGACCCGTGTTGGTGGTGTTGACGATGTTATTGCAAGGATTGATGAAGCCAAAAATATTGGACAACTAGATGACATTGTTGCCGGTATTTCGAGTCCTGTCGAGAGAGAGCTTCTTCGGTCTTTGTCTGCGGATTTAAAAAGCATGGTCGCAACATCACTGGATGATGCTGAGAAAGTTGTGATCTTCAAAGAATCGATGCGATACTTGTCCGATTATAAGGCTGCCATGCGTGAGGGAAGTATGGGCTCTGCCGTCTCGGTTCAGGATGTTTTTGACCTCATTCGTGGTAATCAGAGGCGACTTGCTCATCAAACCATAGTTGATCGTAAATTTTTCACAGGAAGTGATCATGGAGTGACCCATATTCTGGAAGCCAATATGGCTATGGCTGACAAGATTTTTGCCGATATGGGTACCAAAATTACGCCTCAGCAGAAGATCTTGATCCGTCAGGCGATTTTGGATCATGATATGGGATATACAATCAGTGCTCTTGATGATGCAAGAGGCGGTCAGTATTTTGGCATGACAAAGGATCATCCTCTCTATTCCACTGTATGGGTCGAAAGTCATAAGGCCGAATACGTAAAGTATTTCGGCGAGGAAGGCTATGAGATAATACGTGATGCCATCCTCGATCATAGTAATGCCAAAAAACTTGATCTTACGGCTTCCGGAGGACAGCTTGTTCAGAATATCGTTGCAGGCGTCGATTGTCTCGGAACAACGGCGGATATCAAGATGATGAAGCTGTTTAGAGAGCCTGAAATGATGGCGAAACTTATGCAACTCAAAGAATTGGCAGACGAGTTTAATAAAGCTGTTCCTGCCGATGTAGCCAGAATCCGCGCCAGTATGAAAAGTGTTCATGAAGGGATGCTTGCTTACGTTGAGCGTAGTGATTTCCCCGCTCCGCTCAAAGACAGTTATCGCAGAGCGCTTACGCAAAACTTTGATCCAATGCATCCTGAATTTGCTTTCAAAAGGGATTTCGGAAGTCATAGTGCCGGCTTCGAAGGCCTCAGTGTCGGCGATGATGGTGCTATCATTGTAGACATGAGCGTTAATGAAAATTTCAGCCTTGTACGTGATATGTTTGCCAATGGTGACGATGTCAGTACAAGCGCTCTTGCCAAAGCGATGGATGATTATGGGTTGGATGTCAGTAAGTCGCCGACAGCCACCGTTACCAGAGATGGGGTCACCGAAACCGTTGCTTATTCACAGGCTAAGTTCGCTGAAGATTTGGCGCGAGTCGAGAGGGGTGAGATTACAACTCTTTCCATCGAGACTCCGAGGGCGAAATTCAATTTCGGAAGAAATGCGGAGAAAGGTAGAGAGGTTGCCACTGTTCTAAGAAGAGAACGTGCGATTAGTGACGCGATACGTACTTTGGAAAATCCCGAGGCTACCGTGATTCAAATTGAGGAAGCGATTGATAGATTGTCGGAGAGGGATTGGACGGCATATACTCTGGATGGTCGCCCTGCCGCCGAGGTCTTGACCGAAGTCGAAAACAAGATGCTTGCCGGTCAAACAACCGAGGCTTCTTTGTTACTGCGCAGATTGCGTTTCGAAGGCGTGAAAATTTAAATCATCTTTAAACAAATTACATTATGTCTATGACAGAATCCCCACAAGCCGCACCGGTCCATGAACTCTTGCTTGCATCCAGGGACAGAATCCTTGCGACGAAGCCTCTTGTGGATGCCTTGCCACCCGGATCGGATCCGAATTTGCAAAGGGTTCTTGCAGGTCATTACGACTATCTTGTTGGTAACGGTGTGATGACGGCAGAGGGATATCAGGCCATGTGGAGTAGATGTACGGAATCCGGCGATTTTTCGGAATTGGCCTTAGCTATGAGTCACGCCATTATGGCAAGGCAAAAACAGTACCTTGCTGATAATCCAAACCTCCACCAGAGTGGTGACGAGGTTAATCCCGGTATTAAAGATATTAATGCTGGTATTTTTTCCCAACAGAACAGGCAAGCTGCTATACGCGCTTTCATTGCTACGCCCAGGAATAAAGTTGCTATTACTCATATAGGATCGCCACCCCCCAGAGAAGCTCCGGATTGGATTCTCTATGTCCAGCAGCAAAATATGACGATGAGCGAGGTGTATGCAGCTCTCGAAGAGTAAGTTGTAGTATAATGCGACTCGGTACCTTGAGTCTGAGCCTGTTTTCTGGTATAATTGCTAGAATATAATAGTATTTTTATATGCCTGACGAATCCGGATTCAAATTAGATCAAGACGATTCTCTTGATGAGGACAAAAAAGATGGCGCGAAGCCTGAGGTTTCCGATGCTCATGAGGACGATGACGAGATAGGGGTGCAGAAAATTCAGAAAGAGGTTCATGCCGCGGCTTCCGCTCATGCCGGTGGTACTATGGGTGAGCTTCAGGATTCGATGGATATTACTCGTGATGTTGATAGTTTCTCGAGTAAGATTGATGACGTTTTGCAGGATGCAGGGTTAACGCGAAAGCATGTGTACTTCTGCTGTGGCGGTATCGTTGTGATTTTTGTGCTGTTTATGATTGTCTTCTTCGGGGTTAAGTTCTTCGTTGGATTTATTGGTAATGAAGATTCTGATATAAGCGATAACGGCGATGTTGTGGTGGAGGTTCCTGATACAACTGACGATACTACTTCCGATTCCGCCGATGATGGGCAGGTCTGGGTAGATCCCTCTCTATATGGAGGTATATTGCTCGGAGTCGACTTCGGTATTGAAGGTCAAACAGGTGCGCAGGAAGGTGTTGATGTGGGCGAGGTGGTGACGACTTACGATGACGAATTCTCTTATCAGATTGAACATTATGGAAAAGTTCTCAATGCTCTCGAATTTGATGTTAATGACTACTTGAATAATTATCAGGATAGGGGAGAGGCTGTTGATGATCTGCTCTACGACCTTGAGGCTTTGTATGAGGATGGTAAGGAAATCATTGGCGATCTGGAGTACACAATTGCCGATCTGGAAACTACTTTTAATGGCAACTTGGATACCAAGCAGCTTTATGAGGATGAGTTTTTTGCTCAGCTAACTTCTCAGGATGGGAATGATACTGTTGCCGCTTTGAACTCTTTCGTCGAAATCTCGCAAGAGCAGGTTGATATAAAGGCGCATTATCAAGCGAGACAGAAACTCTATGATCTCTTGTACAGTGCTCTTCTGTATCTCAATGCTAGAATCGATGACATTACTCTCAACCGTGAAGCACTTGTGAAAGGTGTACAGGTTGTTGATATCCGAGGCAGCGATCTTGAGCTCATTGTTGAGGAGGACTTGGAATAATCGCCTGGGCTATGGGTGCGATGTTGACATGACGCTACGTATGGGTTACTGTATGCTTCTTTAATTTTGTAAGTTTGTCATATATGAGTGAGAGGAACTACGCCAAAGAATGCAAATCTCTGAGAAGGCTGTGTCTGGGCTTTGCCGGGCTGACGATAGCGTCTACATATCTGTCTTATAGTGGCCATGAGATTGTGTCCAGAGCGGTCGATAATGTCGATGCTTTATCGGATATATCCCGTGAATGTGTTGTCAATACCACAGCCGTTCTTGCGCAAAGGAATATGAAGCTGCCTTGTACGCGTGAATCTATGGTTGATTTTGACCGTGCCGGTTCTTGGATAGCAGATCATACCGATGAGATAGCGGGTGTTTTATTGTCTGTTTGTTCGAATGGTGATCGTAGTGATTGTCCTATGAACATTGTTTCTGCCTCTGATGTTTCAAGTGTCGTATCTGATGCTTATTTCTATTGTCCCGATCGTGAAACTTATGAAGATGCTACGTTTTCAGACTATGCGGATTCCACATGTGCTTTTGTGATTGTTGATAAGTATGATGAGTGTGATTACAGCAGTAGACCTACCGAGATCTATGTGCTTGATTGTGCTCTGGATTATGATATGTGTGGCAAAGTACGTGTCCTCGTGCATGAGGCTTTGCATGCTGTTTATTGCCAGGATCATCCCAAGGATGATGATGGTCGTGATCTTCATGACGATTGGATTTATGTTGTCGGTGACAAGGTAGGTGAGATCTGTCGTGTTGATACGGAGTTGTAAACTATTCGAATACGTGGTGATTTATACAACCTTCTGTTAAACTTGGGCTGCCACGACGACCATATAACATGGAGAATTTACGAAAAATTGCGATTGATGACGTAGTCGAGAAGGCTAAGACCTATATGCCCGATCTCGATGAGAAGCTTATTTATGATGCT
>MNZJ01000043.1 GCA_001873565.1 Candidatus Peregrinibacteria bacterium CG2_30_44_17
CCAATAATGAGGGATTTTTAGATTTTTGCAGGCTTTCTCAAAATCTTTATGGAATTCGCTACCGTTGTCGGTTTGCAAGTTCTCGATTTTGCCATTTGTGAGATGCCTCAAGCGATGAAGGAAGTCAGCTGCATGTGTAGAAGAATGACTAGTATACATATGTGCGAATGCCAACTTGGAAACGGAATCAATTGCAGTGAGTATATAACGCTTTTGACCTTCCCAGTGCCTCACAATCGTATCCAATCTGAACAGAAAGAAAGACTTTGGCTTTAGCCTTAATTCTGTAATCCTTTTCTTCTTCTCCGCACTCATTCTTTTCCTCTGAGTACGGTAATTTTTGGCCGGACGATAATACAGTTGATATTTCTCAATAACTTTTTGGATTTGCCACGATGATATTGTCTCTCCGTAGATCATCTCATATCTCAAAGCTAGTTTGATCTTGCCGTAACGCAAAAATCGCTTTCTAAGAGCTACCACTCGGTTCCTCCTGCAATGATGTGATTTTACGATGCCTACGTGTCTTAGGGGCTCTTGATTGCGTTTCCAAGCTTGATGGGTTGTCTTTGTCGAACCTCTTCTCCCATTTCCAGAATGTTTTGGAAGCAATACCGAAATATCGACTCGTTGCCAATGCGTTTTCATCGTGAGTGTGATAATGGATCATCCATTCCAATCGGTTTAGTCCTCCCTTAGATAATCCTTGCAACTTGGCCACTTTTCTAATCCTAGTCCAATAGTTATATCTAGACTTCTTAGCCAATACTTGCCTGTATGCTTGATTGTAAATATTCATAGAAAAGATGAGTTAGATAGGTGACACTATCTATTTTATGCCAAAAACCGACTGTTACCGATGTTTCTCATCTTCTGCAGTATTTGTGTACGCCAATTTCCCTTTTTGTAAAATCCCTTGCACTAACTTCAGGTTTCTAGTACAATTTCTTTTGCGAATATTTTTAAACTTAAACTCAAAATGAAGGGTGACATAAAGAAGAAAGTAATAAAGAAACACCAAGTACACGACAAGGATACCGGCTCTCCGCAGGTTCAAATCGCCATTTTGACTCGTAAAATCAACGATCTTAGTGAACACTTGAAAGCTCACTCAAAAGATAACCACTCTCGCAGAGGGCTTATTCAGATGGTTGGTAAGAGAAGAGGTCTGCTCAATTACCTTAAGAATAAGAACAAAGATTCTTATGATGAGATCGTTGAGAAGTTGAAGCTTCGCAAGTAGACGTATTTCAGCTCTTTGAAATTCAGCCCATTCATCTTAATCTCTACGGTACTGAGAGGTGAATTCCGGATTGCAATATGTTTGTCATCCGAAACTCGTTTCTCAGTTATCTTTAGGCGCTGTTTTGCGCCATTTTTTATTAAAATTTAACCTTAAAAGACATGGAACATTCCGTTTCTATTGATCTTGCAGGTCGCGAGTTCACTCTCAAGACCGGCGAGTTGGCAGGTCAAGCACATGGTGCTGTTGTCGCTTCTCTTGGCGATACAGTTGTTTTGGCCACTACTACTATGGGACCTGAGCGTGAAGGTACAGACTTCTTCCCTCTTATGGTCGATTATGAAGAGAAATTTTACGCAAGTGGTAAGATTAGCGGCAGTCGTTTTATCAAGAGAGAAGGTCGTCCTTCCGACAAGGCGGTTTTGACTTCAAGACTTATCGATAGACCTCTTAGACCTCTTTTTCCAAAGATGATGAGGAATGATGTGCAGGTTATCTGCACCGTTCTTTCCGCTGATATGGAGATTGACCCCGGCACTACCGCTATTACTGCCGCCAGCGCGGCTTTGATGCTTTCTGGCATGCCTTTCGAAGGGCCTGTCGCGAGCGTACGTATAGGTATGATCGACGACGAGCTGGTAGTAAACCCTACTTACACTCAACAAGATGAGGGCAAGTTAGATCTTGTGGTTGCAGGTACAATCGATGCGATAACTATGGTTGAGGCCGGAGCAAAAGAAGTTTCCGAAGACAAACTTCTGGAGGCGCTTGACTTGGCTCATGCGCAAATCAAGAAACTTTGTGAACTACAGATTGAGTTACGTGACAAAGTGGAAGTTAAAACTCGCGAACACTACGAAGAGCCTGTGTCTGAAGAAGCTGCTTCGGCTGTTGCCAGCGCAATATCCGATGCTGAACTTGATGCTATCACAGGTGACAAGCATGAGGTAAAAGACAAATTGCACCTACTTGAGGATAAGCTTACTACTCAATATGCTTCTCAAATCGAAGAAGGCACTTTCTCAAAAGGTGCTCTTTTTGATGCTCTTGATAGCGCTTTCAAGAAGAGGCTTAGAAAGAATATCCTTGAAAAAGGTATGCGTATCGATGGAAGAAAACCCGAGGATATCAGGCCTATCAGTTGCAAAGTAGGTGTTCTTCCACGCACTCACGGTAGTGCGATCTTCCAGAGAGGAGAAACTCAAGCCCTTACTATCACTACACTTGGTTCTCCGGGTGCAGCCCAGATGATAGACACTATGGATCAGGATGATCAGAAGAGATATATGCATCATTACAACTTCCCACCTTACTCTGTCGGTGAAGCAAGGCCGCTACGTGGCACTTCGCGCCGCGAGATCGGACATGGTTACCTGGCTGAGAGAGCTCTTGAAAACATGATCCCTGAGAAAGAGAAATTCGCGTACACAATGCGTGTCGTTTCTGAGATCCTTGCTTGCAACGGATCCAGTTCGATGGCATCTGTCTGCGGATCCACTATGAGTCTTATGGATGCAGGTGTTCCTATTGCTTCTCCTGTCTCAGGTATTGCCATGGGGCTTGTGACAGAGCACGAAAATGGAGTTTTGGTCCCCGGTGGCAAATACGTTATCCTCTCCGACATTCAAGGCATGGAGGATTTCGCCGGAGATATGGATTTCAAAGTTACAGGTACTACCAATGGCATTACCGCTCTTCAGATGGATATTAAGGTAAAAGGTCTTACTGTCGAGATCATGCGTGAGGCTCTTGCCAAAGCCAAAGAAGGTCGTGCTCACATCTTGGGCAAGATGCTCGAGGCTATTCCTTCTGTACGCGAGAAAATGTCTCCATATGCACCGATGATTACGAGTCTACAAATTGATCCTGATAAGATCCGCGAGGTTATCGGTAAAGGCGGTGAAACTATTCAGAAAATCACAGGAGAGTGCGATGTTGAAATCGACATTGAAGACAGTGGACTTGTTATGGTCACAGCTCCAGATCAAGAGAAGGGCGAAAAAGCTATCAATTGGATCAAGAGCATCGTTGCCGACCCTGAAGTCGGAGCCATCTATGACGCAAAAGTCATGAAAATCATGGAGTTCGGCGCTTTTGTCGAATTCATGCCAGGCAAACAAGGCCTTGTACATATCTCGAAACTTGATAATAAGCGTGTCGACAAAGTCGAAGCCATCGTTAAGCTGGGAGATGCCATCAAGGTAAAACTTCTGGAAATCGACAAAGAGGGACGCTATAATCTCTCTCGTAAAGACGCTCTCGATAGTCAGTAGCTCCAAGTTACATGTCTCTTCTAAAGTCCGTTCTCAAGCATGAAGTTATGCCTGCGATGGGTTGTACCGAACCTGTTTCCGTCGCGCTTGCTGCTGCTTATGCGAGCAGTGTTGTTGGTGGCAAAGTTTGGCGCGTTGCAATTACGATGGATGCCGGCACTTTTAAGAACGGTATGAATGTCGCTATCCCCGGCGCAGAAGGAGCTATCGGCATACCTATTGCTGCGGCTCTTGGTGCTTTGTGTGGGAACCCTAAACATGGTCTCTCTGTTCTAAAAGATGTTACGAATGCTGATTTGGAAGAAGCGAAGAAGTTACTTGCCGAGCATCAGGTTGCTCTGACGCCGGATTTCTCGAAGCCTTATCTTTATATCAGAGTAAAAGTTAAGACTGACAAAGGCGAAGGTATAGCGAAAATCGTAAAAGGGCATACTAATCTGATCGAACTCAAAAAAAACGGCGTGAGTGTGAAAGAAAAATCCGGACACAAGAAAGGGCTGACTCTGGATGCTTACAAGAAGAAAATCAAGACAATGACACTGGAAGGTCTAATCCAAGAGGTCGAAAATGCTACTGCTGCCGACCTTGCGTATATTGAGGAAGGCATCGAGATGAATCTCGAGGCAAGTCGCGTTGGCATGAAATACAAAGGCTACGCCGCCGAAGTCAAGAAACTACAGGACATGGGAGAAATGAAAGACGGTCTCTTCTCACAGGTAAAAATTACCGTAGCTGCTGCATCAGATGGCAGAATGTCGGGGATGTCACTTCCCGTCATGAGTAGCGGAGGATCAGGCAATCAAGGAATCGTTGCTATTCTTGTGCCTTATATGTGGGGTCAACATTATAAGATCGGGCGCACACGTATTTTGCGGAGTATTGCGCTATCTCATCTTATTAATGCTTATGTAAAAGCTTTTGCCGGTGAGCTATCCCCCATTTGCCAATGTGCTATCGCTGCCGGAGTCGGTGCTGCCGCCGCCTGTGTTTACCAGAAGAAAAAAGACATACAACTCATTAAATATGCCATTGATGCTGTCGCAAACGACCTTGGCGGAATGTTCTGCAATGGAGCGAATATGGGATGTGCTATCAAAGTCGCGAGTAGCGCGCATAGCGCTCTTTCTGCGGCTTTTTCCGCTGCGGATGGCTATTGCGTAGCAGGTCCAAACGGTATTATTGGCGTGACTGCCGAAGAGACTATGCAGAACTTAGCCGAGATAACCTCATCAGGAATGGGGCAGACCAATCAGGTTATTTTGGGGATTATGAAGAGACAAGCTGCTGTTTAAATAATAGCCTTATAAATGGCATCGCTTCCTGTCTTTTTCGAGCTAACATGTACGCTCTCAAAAGACTAGGAGCACTGCTGATATTTATTCGGCTATTATTTAAACATCTTATGTATGGCATTGCAGATGGCTTCGCTTACTTATTTGTATCTCAATTTTATCGAGCTACAAATAATAGAAGCGTGCAAATGTCTCTTTGCCAATTTATTTAAACCTGAGACTATACAAGGATGTATTTTTGGTTGAATTTAGTGAAGCCTTCCGTATAATTGCTTCGCACACTTGAAAAATAGGCGGGTATCGTATAGTGGCTATTACGACTGGTTGCCAATCAGTAAAGACGGGTTCGATCCCCGTTACCCGCTCCATGATTTGACAGGAGGG
>MNZJ01000046.1 GCA_001873565.1 Candidatus Peregrinibacteria bacterium CG2_30_44_17
GCCTCTTGAATTCCACGCTTGCACAATATCACATCAAGAAGATGCGAGACACCCTTCATCCGCCAGCTTACGCAGGCGGGTCTGCGGCGGAAGGCTAGAGCCTAGAGCCTAGAGCCTAGAACACTACTAACTCCCAACTAATCCGGCCACCCACTCTTTGATCATCGAATAGTCACCTGAATTTGGCATAAGAATATACTGCCCATACACGTTGTACGTTGAGTACAGATAATTACCTGTAGACAAGACATTCCCTGTCTCGACTGTATAATCAGAAAAATCCGAGTAATAACCAATGCCTTCAAAAAGTCCGATGTCTGTATCCATATTGTCCAAAATAGCTCTAAACATTGTAACCGCAGTTGATGGATCAGACACAAGATTCATACTGGCAACTTTTTCACGCACAGCCAAGACAACATCCTGCTGCCTATCAGCTCTGTCAAAATCAGACGTAGACTTACGACTACGCGCATACTTCAGTGCAGTTGAGCCGTCCATATGTTGGTCACCCGTAGCCATGTAAAAAGCAGAATACCCACCATAACCATCAGGATATTGATTGTCATAAAGTTCTTTATCCACATATAGATCAATACCACCGATAGCATCAACTATTTCCGTAAAAGCTTGCATATCAACGACAACGTATTTCTCAGGCAAAATACCGATAAGCTCATACACAGCTTGTTTCATCTGATCAGCTCCATACAAATTATAATGCTCATTGATCTTGCGACCATTCACAGACAGATCACGTGGTATAGAGATCAATGTAACGGTTTCAAGCTCAGGATTAACGCTGGCAACCATCAATGTATCTGTAAGAGTCCCATGTGTACCAAGAATCAGCACATCAAATGTCTCATCAGCAGACACATAAGACTGCCTGGCAAACTCAGTACTCTCCGTGACAACACTGGCAACAACATCTTTCTGTTGCTCAATTTGCGTTTGGAGAGACTGCATATCGGATAGCAATAAATCTATATCGACTTCGCCATTCCCAAGCAGTGCGATTTCATTTCCTAATACTTCCACGCTGGCAGACAATCCATCTACATCGTTTTGGCCAGAAAGCACTTCCTGATACAGAGCAACATTCTCATCTTTGAGATCACCAACTTCTTGTATCAAAGAATTCACTTGAATATCCTTGGAATCAAGATCAGCAGAGAATACATCGTGCATATAGAGGAATCCGCCAAATACAGCCATCATAGCCATCACCATGGAGACAAAAGCCGTTTCCATCAGGCTAATCTTGGCCAGCCGACTAGAGCCGTCCAAAACATCATGTACCTTATTGTTGAATTTGCGTCTCAAATTATGCATCTTTAGATTGATTATTTTCATCTGTCATCTGTGTCTTGTTATCTGTATCTTGCTCCCCGCCCTCACTACTAACTACTGGCTCCTGACTACTCTCTTCTGCAGCTTGTGCCTTGTTCTCTGCTTTCTCCCCACCAAGTATTTTCTTGATATCTTTCTCTCCGTCTGCAACTTCTCCTTTATTCCCGGATAGTAAGCCTTTTGCCTTAAGCCGTTTTTCAAAATTGTCCGGATCCTTAGCAGCCGCAATATCTATACCGATACGCGCTGTGATTTCTTGATCAACAAAGATCTTCTTACGGCCATGTTTCATACGGGAATATTGCTTCACAATATCTCTGATCTTGGCATTGGCCTTTGAGGTATCGTAAACCGTCTCAAGCGAAAAAGGTCTGGAAACAGAGCTATCTACATTGAGTTTGATATAAGCTTTGTAGTTAGCAATACCGATAATATCTTGCTCGGTCAAAACAGGAGCATACTCTTTGGCAAGATACTCAGCATCTTCTGCACCTACTTTGAATGACTGCAAAGTACCAACGTTACCAAATACAGCATCTTTGATTTGAGAACTTGTATTGCCGAATTTGGAAACTACCAACTGGTTAATATATTGGTGAGCCATAATCAAATTAAGATGGTACTTACGAGCCTCAGATAGGATCGCGCAAAAACTATCAGTAGCAAAGTTCTGGAACTCATCCACATACAGGTAGAAATCAGCCCTATCATCCTCGGGTATATCCACACGACTCATAGCCGCCTGCTGAATTTTTGCGACAACAACAAGACCAAGTAGCTGCGTATTTAATGCTCCGAGCTTACCTTTGGAAAGATTTATAAGAAGAATCTTTCGGGAGTCCATACATTCACGGAAATCGAAGGCCGACTTAGTCTGCCCTATCGTATTACGCATGATTGTATTAGTGATAAAAGGACCAAATTTACTGGAGAAATAAGGTATCATCTCCTGTCTTTCACGATCACCTGTATTTGCGTATTCATGCTCCCAGAAAGACTTAACAACAGGGTTGGTAACCTTACTGGTCTTGTATTTCATGAACTCATCATCCGTAAACATTCTCGGAACATCAATTAATGTCGCGCCTTCATCTCTATCCTCCATCAAAGTCAAACACGCATTTCGGAAATAGTGCTGGATACGCGGCCCGAATATCTCGTCTCCAAATATTTTGATAAAAATCTCCGTAGCCTGAGAGGAAGCCATGTCCTGTTGTTCAGGAGTATCGGCCTCAAGCATATTGAGACCCATCGGCCTATCTTTGTCGGACGGATCAAACACAATCACGTCACGAACACGTTCTTTAGGAATATATTGCAAAATATCTTCGATAAGATCTCCATGCGGATCAACCACGCAAACACCATCTCCATTCCATATATCCTGTCTGGCTATAGAGCTGATAAAAGAAGATTTACCTGTACCGGTTTGTCCAATGATATAGTGATGCCTACGCCTGTCTTTCCTTTTAAATCTAATAAGACGTTTTTCACCGCGATATAGATTGAAGCCTAGTTCAATACCCTCTTTAGGCAAATTCACAGGGGCAGGTACGACTTTGTACTGCAGCCATTTAATAATTGGCGTATCGTTGTATCTACTGTTTGGGAAGTGATACACGGAAGCAAGTTCCTCCGGAACCATCAGTGACGTCTTTTCACCAAACTTAAACATCCTGTGCTGGAAATTCCACCGCATCCAAGGAGTATTGATAATGTTCAATATGAATATGCGGTGTCCTTGGAACCAGTTGGAAGCCGCATCCTTAAACACATTGAAAGCGACAAATATATTACTAATGATCTGCTCTGATTTAACAGGATTAGGCGACGACGCAAATACACGAATGATTGTATCGAAACCTGCTTGATTAGACTTCTCACCAATATGCTTTGCTACCTCTTCTTCTGTTTGAAGCATACGAACATAACCGCCTCCACCGGGACCTTGACCGGCAGCATCTTCACCCTTCACTTGATCGTAACCGAATATCAGAGTTATAAATAGTGAATTCAAATGCCCGATAACAGGAAGATTGGTAAGCCAATTCCCACCGCGAGTCGCCTTGCCTTTAAAAAAAGCTGATCCAAACTTTCTTGCCTTTTTTTGCCATTTGCTATTTCTGGGCCTAAGAATTATTTGAATAGCGGCTTTTTCGTCTTCCTCCAATTTGGACATAACGTTGGTCACATCATTAACCGGATCGTTCTCTGTATTTTTATAACTCTTGATCGGATACCAATACTTATTAATTTGATAAATATAATATCCTAGAATGTGATTCCGTTTCTTTGGATCAGGATTCTCCAAATTGTAAGGACTGGTTTTGAATACTTGTATATCAGCCGATGTATAAAACGACGTTATCTGTTTCTCAACGATATCAGCATAATGTTCATCAGTAACCACGTAGAAAGACAGCTCTTTGTGCTCAACGACCATCTCAAATGAGATCATCGCATGATCAAAAAGCGCAACTCTTATTCTATTACTCAAAGTAAGCTCTCTGATTTCATGAATACCTCGATAAAGCTGTTCCATAACACCAATCTTTTCACGGAAATCTTTCTCCGTAGCCTTCTCCTTGTCTTTCTGGGAATCTTCACGAGGAAGAGTAATTTTCATAAAAACACGGTGCTTCTCCCTGTGGAAGTGATACCAAAGATGAATAGTTCTCCAGAAAAGCTTCCACCCTATATAAATGGCGAGCAATATAATCAGCGACCACACAGGATAATCCAGTAACAACTCCCAAATTGATGACAATATTTCCATCGGACTCTTAAATAGATTTAAATCTACACATTATAACAGAAAAGACCACCATTGGGAACAGGTTAGACCCTGGTCAGCGATAGCCTCGACTTGACACATGAAATTACGTCCTATCTATAAGAAGAGAACTCCGAAAAAATAAGATGCACTATTCGCCACAAGAGATACAAAAAAAGCTTTATCCAAGCGCAACTTAAGGAGCATGCAGATCAAAAGAGCCTCGGAAATCACAACCAGAAACTCTCCCGATACGACATAAAGCCTTGCATCAACATATGGAGGCAATACAAACCATAAGTAAGGCAATGTCACGAGCGACGTCAGAACCGCAACGGTCAAAATCCTGAAACGATCTTTAACCTTAAACAGGAATCTCATCAAGACGTAAGCCACCGGCACCTCAATTAAAGAGGTAAACAGTAGAGCAATCAAAAATCTTGTCTCGTAGAGCATCATAATAATTGAGCTGATTCTTTGTCGGTGATTTCAGCCCTAAGCCTATAAATCATCTCCGCCATCTCCCCACGAGTAACATCCTGATCAAATGACTCGATACTCATAGGCGCGGCATTTGCATCCTGCAAAACACGAACATAAGGCTCATACCAAAGATCTGCCTCAGAGACGATCACATCATAACCGAAACCTTCAACCAAGACTTTTGCCGCCTCGGCAAAATTAATATCATCGGAAGGTCTAAAAGTGCCATCAGGATAACCTCCTACTATACCCATAGACTTAGCAATACACACATATGCGTAATACCAAACGTCATCCCCGAAATCATCAAAAATATTACCTTCGCATCCTACTTCGTTATGATCAATAGCCCCAACAATCACATTCACAAATTCAGCCCTGTTAATAGTCTCATCGGGACCAAAAGTACCATCCGGATAGCCGTTAAAAATGCCGTTCTCCTCAACATATACTATCGCATCATAATTAGCATGATCGGACGTCACATCAGGGAACCAAAAATCGAAATAAGATTCACATGTGATTTCATATCCTTCAAAGTCGATCCAATAATCCTCATTGTCCTCACAACTCGTATAAGGCACCGTTCCAATATCGCTAATGTAGAACTCTTCACCCTCGTCAGTCTCCCCAGTAACAATACAATAGTCTATCGACCTGTAATTCATATAATAATCATCGTAAACGCTGCATCCATACTCAGGACAAGAGGCGGAATAAGAGAAAACCACTGACGGCGTATACTCTCCTTCCAAAGGTGGGTTTTCGAACCAATCCTCTCCAGGGTAAGCGGAATAGCCATAACAATTGACTTCATAATCAATAGCTCCTTCGTAAGGCACACCATTCTCGGAAAAATAGACGGAAGTTTCTGTCGGCCTCGAAATATCGGCAAGCGCAACAGGTATCAGCGCGGACAGACACATCACCCCTAGCCCAATGAATACATTTTTTTTTCATGACATTTTGTTTTTAAGATAATTATTAAGATCATCAATGGAAATCCGCTCCTGCTGCATAGTGTCTCGATCACGCACAGTCACTGAGTTATCCTCAAGCGACTCAAAATCGAACGTAACACAATAGGGCGTACCTATCTCATCCTGTCTCCTATAACGCTTACCTATCGACCCTGACAGGTCAAACTCGCAAGCAAAATCCTTCTTGAGAAGATCATAAACTTTCATAGCATCATCTTCCAATTTCTTCTGTAGAGGTAAGACAGCAACCTTAACGGGAGCAATAGCAGGGTTCAATTTGAGCACTACTCTTGTTTCTCCATCGACCTCCTCCTCGTTATAAGCCGACAGGAGGACCATTAGAACCGACCTCGTAAGTCCAAATGTAGGCTCTACCACATGAGGAATATACTGCTCATTCGTAACAGGATCACGATACTGCAAGTTAATTCCCGTCTTATCCATATGGTTCTTGAGATCGAAATCAGTTCGATAAGCCAAACCATAAAGCTCTTTCCATCCAAACGGAGTCTCGAACTCAATATCGCAAGTCCTCTTTGAGTAATGCGAAAGTTCATCCTCGGTATGCTCACGAACACGTGTCTTCGCAGAATCAATACCTACGACAGAGAGCCACTCTTTCATCTCGGAAAGCCAATAATCAAACCATTTCTCCCACTCTTCTTCTTTTATAAAGAACTCGAACTCCATCAAATCAAATTCGATAGTCCTGAATATAAAATTACCGGGAGTAATCTCATTACGGAAGCACTTGCCGACCTGAGCAATACCAAAAGGTATCTTCTGCCTTCCGGTATCCATAATGTTCTTGAAATCGACAAACATCGACTGAGCAAGTTCGCCTCGCAGATAAACAGCCTCGCTATCTTTGGAGACAGGCCCAATATTAGTTTGGAAAAGCAGATTAAAAACTCTGGCCTCGGTAAAATTCGTACTGCCACACTTGGGACATTTGATACCGTGCTTCCTTATCAGGTCATCAAGCTCGGCGGTAGAAAGACCCTCAACCTTAGCATCAGGGACAGCATCCTCAATCAAGTGATCAGCCCTCAGTCTGGCTTTGCAATCCTTACAATCAACAAGCGCGTCATTGAAACAGTCAACATGCCCGGAAGCCTGCCAAACCTTAGGATTCATCAAAATCGCAGCATCAAGACCAACCATGTCTTTGCGATCACGAACGAAAAACTTCCACCAAGCATCGGAAATATTCTTCTTAAGTTCAACTCCCATAGGTCCGTAATCCCAAGTATTAGCAAGTCCTCCATAAATCTCAGATCCGGGAAAAACAAATCCCCTCCTCTTACAAAGCGACACAACCTTATCCATTAGATTCTGATCAGCCATGAATTTATTTGTTTAAATTACCAAGGTCTTCTTCCAAGTGCAAATATACCGATTCTACTCTCCACTGTCTACAGTCTACTGTCTACAGTTTACTGTCTACAGTTTACAGTCTACAGTTTACAGTCTACAGTTTACAGTCTACAGTTTACTCTCTAGTACAATAGTCACAGGCCCATCATTAATGAGCTCTACTTCCATCATAGCAGCAAAGACACCTTTTTCGACCCGAATCCCTTCTGCTGCACAAGCCTCACAAAACTCCTCATACATTTTGTTAGCCATCTCAGGTGGAGCCGCGCCGAGGAAACTCGGACGATTCCCCTTCTTGGTATCGGCAAAAAGCGTGAACTGGGAAACAACGAGTAGCGATCCACCGACCTCTTTTATAGACAAATTGAATTTCCCATCCGCATCGGAAAAAACACGCATATTGACAATCTTCCTCACCAAATACTCGATGTCGTCACGCGAATCTTCATGCCCAACGCCAAGAAGCACCAAAAAACCACTATCAATACTGGAAATGACATCCCCACCAACTTTGACAGAAGCTCTACTGACTCTTTGCAAAACAGCTTTCATAAAAACTAGGCATTAGTAGGAGGAACCTGAGCGCCGGCTTCTTTCTGCTTGTTTCTGAAATCCAAAACAGCATTCTGAAAAACCTTCAAGAAGGATTCTGCAGTTCTATGAGTCATATTGACGCGCTGCAACACTTTAACAACTTTCTCAGCACCACCGGGGATCAAATAACCAAAATCAACAACAACCTCATTAGTAGAGACGTTTACAGAGACAGCATTAGAGTAAATACCTGCCTGTGCATCTTCTGTAACTACAACTTTAACCTGTCCTTGCTGTGCTTTTTGATCAGCCATTTTTATAAAAATTAAGAAATATTACACTTTGCATTTAAGCACAAATTCGAAGAAATTACCACCACCACGAAAACAGTGAAGCTTCTAATTAATTACTGAACAATCATCAAGAAGCCAATTGCCCGCATGCCGCATCAATCCCCTGACCAAGACTCACTCTAACAGTTATAGGCACATTATATGTCTCAACAATTCTCTTGAACTCATCTATGGAATCCTGAGCAGATCGCTTAAATCTATTTCCCTTAGTGAAATTATAAGGAATAAGGTTTACATGACATAGCTGCCCTTTACACAGTTTTCCTAATTCGTGAGCCAAAGAAACATCGTCGTTGATTCCAGCAAGCATGACGTATTCATAAGAGACACGCCTATGAGTTTCTTTTGTGTATTCGGAGACAGCACTCATAAGATCATCGAGAGGGTACTTAGCTGCAATAGGCATCAATTTCTCGCGCAATTTTTGGATTGGAGAATGCAGTGATATTGCCAAATTGACCTGTAAACCCTCGTCAGCCAACTTAAGAATACCGGACACGACACCTGCTGTAGACAAAGTCATATTCCGTGCACCAAGACCAAGTGCCCTCGAATCATTAAGGTGCCTTACCGCCCTCATAACATTATCATAATTATTAAAAGGCTCACCCATACCCATAAAAACGACATTCGTAATCTCCTCCCCATAATCCTTGAGGTCCAAAACAAAGAATAGAACTTGATCGGCAATCTCTTCATAAGTCAGATTACGAGTAAATCCCATTTTCCCGGTAGCACAGAATTTGCAGCCGACAGCGCATCCAACCTGACTTGAGACACAAACGGTTCTTCTTCCATCATCAAAACGCATCAAAACAGCCTCGATTTTCTTCCCATCCTTCTTGCATCGAAGAAGCACCTTCCGCACAGATCCATCAGGAGCAAGGGAGACTTCTTTTTCTTCAATAGACAAAACAGGCAATTGAGCTTTTAGGACTTCGCGGAGCGAAACTGGCAGATTACTCATATCCTCATAATTCGTGGCACCACGTTTGCAAACATCACGCAGAAGCTGATCAGCACGAAACGCAGGATGTCCCGCCTCCGCAAAAAACTGTTTCAAATCGTCATGGTCCCTCATAATTTGTCATTACCTTATAACATAGATAATCCTACCTCATACCTGTTGTTTTATAAACATAAAATCTTTTGTAAAAGAGGGGTATCAGTTTTCAGGGCTGGCACCCTTGAAAAACCAATGGAAGTAAGGAGAAAATAAGAACCTTTACCATGTTACCACTCTACAAACATGAAGATTTTAATCATCACTCTGGACAAGGTAAAAACAAAAACATTGAAACAAGAGATGCTTCAGCTTGGCATCAAAACACGAATCATCACACCTCAAGAAACGGATGAAGCATGGATAACGCAATACAGGATGGTGTACATCCACGCATCAATCTCGGGAGAAAATTACGAACACAGTATTAGGGCAGTACGTCACTTAAGCTGGGACATACCGTTTATACTACACAGCATACCGACTCAAGAGATACACAATGCATTCCTGATCCCGGCAACTAGTAATGCATTTACGCTGGCACAAACAATACGCGATATCGCAAAACGACCACGCGAGAACAAAATCACAAAGATCAAATACAAAGACCTCACTCTCGACCCTGACCGCAGAACCATACGGCGCGAATCGAAAGAAGAAAAATTAAGAAACAAAGAGTTCAATATAATAGAGATCCTCATGATGAATCCGGGCAGAACAGTAACAAAGACAGAGTTAACGGAAATACTTTGGGACAGAAACACAACAATGCTTAGCAACACTCTGCAGGTACACATGTCCAGCCTAAGGCGCAAGATAGACAAAGGATTTCACAAAAAACTGATTCACACCGTTCCATGCGTAGGCTATAGACTGGAAGAATAGATATCATCAGAAAACGTACTACACCCTAAAAAAAAGACATGCACAACTCTTTACTCGCATAATATATGTGTGCTAAATTACGAGTCGCCACTCTAAGTACCACTTAAAACAAAATAAATATGAATACTCCCAACTTCACAGTCAATTTAAACGCATCGGCTGCAGACGTTAAGCTCAAGGAACTTGTTGAGAACTTGCTTATCGTTTTAAACGATAAAGAGAAACACATTATCGAGAAACGTTTCGCACTTAACCATAATAAGAAACAAACGCTGGAGGAAATCGGGCAGAAATTTGCCGTGACTAGAGAGCGCATAAGACAGATCGAAAAAAACGCACTCAAGAAACTGGCGCGAAATGCTCAAAACACAAACCTGAGAATCCTTAATGAATATGCAAAGACCGTCATCAGAAAAAACGCCGGCATCATTACCGAAGAAAAACTGATAGCAACAATAATCAACTCTCTACAAAACATCTCGGCAACGGAAGTAAACGAACTCAAATTAGCACTAACACTTGATCCGGAACTGGACAAAATCTCGAACACAATAAATTACGAACCAAACTGGAGACTCAAGGAAATACCTTTTCAATTGGTAAAAGGTATTACTCAGCTGGGACTCAAAGTCTTAAACGAAAAAGGAGACGTGATAACTCCGGAGTCACTTGCCGCTAAGGTACTGGAAAAGATGGGAGAGAAACACGATCCTCAGCTAATCATTAGCACAGTACAGATCGACAAACGCATCAAAGCTACTGACAAGGGTGTTGGTCTACGCACATGGCGTCACATCAACCCACGCACTCTGCGCGACAAGATCAATTTCATACTGGAGAAGGAAGAGAGACCTCTGCATTTCGTGAAGATCGCTAACCTTATCAGCGAAGCTCGATTCGATAATAAGATTGTCAACACTCAAGCGGTACACAACGAACTGATTAGAAATAGAGACTTCATTTTAATAGGTCGTGGTATCTACGCTCTATCTCATTGGGGATACAAATCTGGCACAGTCTCCGAAATCATCGAGAAGATCCTTGAAGGTGGCAAAACAATGACGCGTGAGGAGATCATCAAGTCAGTCCTCAAACAGAGACAAGTCAAAACAATCACAATCTACCTAAATCTAAAGAACAAACCTCAGTTCAAGAAGACGGGGAAAGATTCGTACACACTTGCATAATTATAGCCAAGCTCTAAAGCTCCTTAGATCTAGCATAAGCAGCCTTCACTGCTAATTTCAAGCTATTCCCCCAACCCTCACCAAGAACATTGAGTGCGGCCTGCGTGGTACCTCCTTTTGAAGCGACCTTGGAGATCATAACATCAAAATCCTCGCCATCGGCAGCTTTCAAAGCACCTGAAACAAGTCCGTGCAGAGCCTTTTTCACCAATGCCTCATCAAGTCCAAACTCTTTTCCGGATTCGAGCAAAGAATTCATAAACTCATACAAATAAGCAGGCCCACATCCTGTCAAAGCTGTCATTTTGTCGATCTCATCATCACTGTGGACTTCGATTTGGACGCCGAAACTTTCCAGAAATTCTCGTACAAAACGCCTATCGTCCTCGGTAGCAGCGCCGGATGGAGCCCATGCATTAACACTCTCCCCTACTAGCGCACCGAGATTAGGCATAACGCGCACAGACCTATCCGGTAAATCAGCCAAAGGAACTCCCGCCATTATCGAAATAACCAGCTTATCGCCAAAATCGAGATCCATAACACGATAAGTTTGCGGCTTAACTGCAAGCAAAACCATGTCGCTGCCCGATACAAGTTCCGAAGCACTCTCAGCAATAGCAATGCCCAGAGATTCTACTTTTTCTCGATTAACATCAAAACCAGAGATTTCAAATCCATCCAGAGACCTCACGATCGCACTTCCCATAACGCCACAACCGATTATTCCGATTTTCTTCACCATGATTCTACAGTTTACAGTCTACAGTCTACAGTCTACAGTTTACAGTCTACCTAACGGCATAATCAGACTCAACTTGCCACTTATAAGTAGTAAGCTCTCTTACGCCCATAGGCCCTCTGGCATGCAGTTTTTGAGTACTAATACCTATTTCCGCGCCAAGACCAAACACACCGCCATCGGTAAATCTGGTCGATGTATTGACATATACGACAGCCGCATCAACTCTCTCAAGAAACTCGCTCGCATGAGCTTTGTTATCAGTCAAAATAGACTCACTGTGCTTAGATGAATACCGAGTAATATGGTCAATCGCCTCGTCCAGATTCGAGACAATTCGCAGCGCCATCTGCATTGACAAATACTCCATACCAAAACTCTCATCAGTTGCCAGCTGCACAAGCTCTTGATTGTATTTGCCGGAAACAAACTCAAAAGAAGCGTCATCCGCATAGATCTTAACTTCGAATTTCTCAAGCTGAGGTAATACATTAGCGAGAAATTGCTGCATGATGTCCGCATGTATGATAAGTGTATCCAAAGCATTACAAACAGCAGGTCTATCTGTTTTAGCATTAACAACAACAGAAGCGGCACGATCTATATCTACCTCGGAATCAACATAAATATGCACGACCCCGGCACCGGTTTCAATGACAGGAACACGAGAATTTTCACGCACCATATCAATGAGAGATTGACCGCCTCTTGGGATAACGACATCAACATACTCGTCAGCATTAAGGAGTTGCTTCACGAGTTCACGATCTGTATCCAGCAAGGTAACACAGTCGACATCTAATCCCGCTTCGTAGAGGGCTTTATTGATAAGGTCATAAAGCACTTTATTAGTCTCATGCGCATCTGATCCACCACGCAATACAGCGACATTACCGGATTTCACACATAGAGCGGCAACATCGATAGTCACATTCGGCCTGGATTCATAAATCACTCCAACGACACCAAGAGGAACTGTTACCTTCTTGAGATGCAATCCTGATTCCACATTACGATCTTCCAAAACCAGACCAAGAGGATCAGACATGACTCTAATGTCTTCAAGACTTGCCGCCATAGCAAGAATACGATTCTCATCAAGCTTAAGCCGATCACGCATTGGATTCTCCGCACCAAGTCCTTCGATATCTTTCTTATTGCCTTCGATAATGATATCAACATTCCCTTCCAGCTGAGCTTTCAGCACTAACAAAAAATCATCTCTCTTACTGAGAGGCTCATTCTTTAGTTTCTGAGCAGCCTGTGCCGCATTTTGCAGTATTTCTATAAGCTCCATATTAATTAAGTTATTAAAAAGCTATTTCCTACTTCCTATTTCCTACCTCCTACAGCAGCAATATATTATCCACATGTATCACCTCTTTCTTGCCTCGCTTCTCCTTCCTATTAAGCTCGGTATAGAGCTCCTTGCTACCATAATTCACAATACCAACGGCAACAGTATCACCCTCCAAGTTATATACATCAACAGTATCTCTCTTTTCAAAATCCCCCTCAATAGATTTAATACCGGGGAGCAGTAAACTTTTCCTTTTTTGCAAAGCAACGGCCGCACCATCATCAACAATAATCTTGCCAAACGACAGCGCGCCGGCATGAAGCCACTTCTTGAACCCTTTCATCCCGCCTTTCTTCGCAAGAAAACGAGTACCAACAAAAGAATCGCCACGAATAGTGTCAGTCAAATTGTTTTTTTGTTTGCCGTTGATAATAAAAGCCTCAATACCAGCCTGCGTCGCCATCTTCATGGACTGAATCTTTGTAAGCATACCGCCCATACCGTGCTCGCTTATTGATGTGCCACACATATTAAGAACCTCTTCATCAATATTAGAAACTTCGGACACAACCTGTGCACAGGAATTCTTTTTTGGATCACAATCAAACAATCCCGAAATACTGGAACAAATAATAAGCTTATCAGCGTCCATCATTACAGCCATCAAGGCGGCAAGCTCATCATTATCACCAAAACGCAGCTCTTTATCAGCAATCACATCGTTTTCGTTTACAATTGGGACGATCCCATTGGCAAGAGCCTCGGTAACGACAGCTCGCATGGATACAAATCTCTTTCTATCTGAGAAATTCCCTCTTTCAAGCAGCACTTGAGCGACCTTATACCCCTCTTTCGCAAAAAAATCAGAATAATAATGCATCAACCTAGCTTGCCCAACAGAAGCAAGGACCTGCTTACGCAGCACTCTATCCTTGATAGTGTTGCCGGAAAACACTTCCAGCCCAGCCCCCATGGCACCACTGCTGACCAATATTATTTTCCATCCGTCCTTAGAAAGCTCGGAAATATCATGCGCATAACGCTTAAGTATATTTAGATCCAGCTGATCGTCATCATCCAAGAGAACCTGCGTACCAACTTTTACGACAACAACGCCCTTTGTGCGATTTTGTGACAAATGGTCAAAAACCGACTCCTTTGGAACACGCAACGACTTGCCAACTTTCTGCGCCTTGATTTTGCCTTGCCGAATATAGAGATACAACGTCCTAATCTGCAATCCAAGCCGATCCGCAGCCTCTTCGGCAGTAAAGAATTCACTATCGCTCATAGACGTCAGTTAATGATACGCCAACATCTTAGTGCTAAATAGTGATAAAAGTCAAGTGCTAAGAATCAAATCCTTCAGCCTTGGATACGTACTCTGCCAAATATGCTCCATAGCGTGCTCGACTATAATATCGCCTCCAAATAGATCCTTATATTTATCCGCATGATCTACAGGGATATACGGATCATCATCGGAATTGATCAGAGTAAGCTTACCCATTTTGCTTCCTGCGGACGAAGCGAGATCAGAGTTGTCAAAAAAAGGCTGCAGCACTTTCCACCCAACATTGTCAAAAGGGGCGGCCACCAAGAATGTCGCTTTAAAAGGCCCCTTATCCCAACCTCCCAAGAACCTTGGTATGAGAGCCGCGCCAAGACTATGCCCAACCAAAATAGTTTCATCAGGCTGGAGCCCCTCGAGAGAAGACTCAAGCGCACCATGCCACTTGTGATAATCCGGAACATTAGCCTGCCCAAAATCAGGAACTCTCACGACAAAACCTTCCTTCTCAAGCTCACCTCTCAGCCAAGGGAACCAATTGCTATCGGGCGCACATCCGTAACAATGACAGATCACTACATTTTTCATGAATCATAGAGTTACTATTTCTGCCACGCTTGTATTTTGTTGAAATTACGATCAAGGCCTTTGCCTTTCATATCATCGCTATACCCGAGAGTCATAGCGCAAACGACATCTTGATCATCACGCATACCAGCAGCAATCAAATCCTCCCTCTTGCATAACCTTGCATAACCGATGAAACAACTTGCAATCCCCTGCTCCCATGCATAGATAGCCATATTCTCAGATGCCAAACCGCAATCACAGGCCGCATAATCATCACCTTTTGGCATAAGAATAAGTATCACGCATGGAGCCCCATAGAAGACACTGTCCTCCTCTCCTTGAAGCCGGGCTTTGATACGATCCAAGCGCTCCTGAGAGCCAAAATACTCAATAGCATCCTCAGCTTCGGTTTTACTTTTTAAATAATTGCGCGCGGACGCACTAAGTCTATTGATGGCATCTCTATTTGTCAGTACGACAAAACTCCACGGCTGCGCATTGTAAGCGGAAGGAGCAAGACAACCAGCCTCTACAATAGTCTTGATCTGGTCTTCTGAGAGAGGATCGGGGCGATACGAACGGATAGAGCGCCTTTCGCGCATTAAATCCAGAATAGACATAGTGTTTTGATTTTAAATGATTACACAAAGCACTATACCAAAACACATCACGCTTTATAAGAGACCTCAGAGAAAACCGATGAACGATTTCAAAAAAACTCTCGCATTTGATTATATGATGGTAACACGCACTTTTCTACTTATTTTTTGTTTGGGCTTGGGTTTCGTCGCTAGCTTAAGCGGTCTTTCTTTGTTTTGTAAAACCCCTCTTGCGCCCAGCAATTAATTAGTGTAAAATTAGTACGAAATTATTAACCAACCTCGTATGTCTTCTATCACAGTTCATATCCCCGATGCCATCAAATCCTCTGCTCAAAGACAAGCCAAAAAGGATGGTGTAACTATTACTTTTATTATTACTCAAGCGCTGCAAGCTTATAATGATGGGAAAATGAAATTTGGCCTACTTAATGCTGATGATGAAATTACAGCTTCTTTTGATGTATCAACCATGGAAGGCAAAAAAGCTGCTTTGGCTAGTTTTGAAGCAATCAAATGATGAAAAAAATTATCCAACGTACTCGTAGGTTTGAAAAATCTTTCGTTAAGCTGAATGAAAAAACACGAAAGTTATTTATTAAGAAATTATCAAAATTCATTGATGACGAACTTGATTCTTCTCTGAATACTCATCGCTTAAAAGGCAAACGCAAAAATGAGTTTTCTTTTTCGGTTACAGGGGATATTCGAGCCATTTATCAAAAAGAAATAAGAAAAGACGTTGAAACTATTATTTTTACTTTTGTTGATATAGGGACTCATAATAGAGTTTATTAAGTCGGAAACGAAGATGGTGGGCGCTAAAGGAGTCGAACCTTTGACCTACTGGGTGTAAACCAGTCGCTCTAACCAACTGAGCTAAGCGCCCCCATGAAAAACACACGAGATACTTTTACCAAAAGCCAGAACAAAGATCAATAAAAATCTACACTATATGCCCAGACTTCTGACGGAACCATATAAAAGACATACATAATCTCGTTTTCAGAATCGTACTCAAAGCGTGCTTTCACGTACTGAGCTTGGTTCATATCAACCTGAGCGAGTAATTCGCCTGCAAACGAAACGGCATAAAGAGTCTCTTGAGCGTCGTCAGTAACGGAAGCAGTAAAGAGCACTTGCCTGTCATAATCTATCCCGGCGACAGCATCTCCATACTGCAAACCGCCAAGCTGTTGATACGTATCAACATCATAGTAATTCGACCCGACATAAACATATCCGTGCACCTGATCGATAAAGAAAGAGTAAGGGAAATTCTTTGTATCGTCACCCTTCTCTATATCAACAGAATTTACCAATTCGCCATCCTCATAGACATAAAAAGCGCCTGCCGACGACGCATATACAAACAATTTGCCGTTTTCTTCGTAAACGGAAGCCACCAAATTAGCAGGCCCACTCAGTCCGGGATAAGAATCTTTGCTATCAGCTAAATAATCATACACATTTATGACATCGAGAACCTCGCCGGACTGTGCGTCCATCGACACAACGACATTTTGCTCGGGGATCGAGACATAAATGATATCCGTTGAGTGATCGTAACTCATAGAACCTATCCCGTCAGTAGAACCATCAGAGACTCCGAGATCATAAGTATTGATAATCTCATCGGAATCGGGATCCACAACTTTGATCGAACTACTAAGGAAGTCATAAACAAAAATCTCATCAAGACTCTCGCTGTACGCGACCCCAAGAGGCCAGACAAACCCTTCGATATTAACAAAATCGCCTGTATCGACATCAATATGCATTAGAGAGTTGCCACCAAGCCTATTCGTGACATAAAGCCCTGCACCTGGCACAAAAACACCATCCTCAGCGGAACTACCGGCTTTGATAACAGCCATCTCTTCACCGGAAGCAAGATCAATACGACTAGCCGAATTATCACTGTTATTAGTCACATAAACCTCGTGATTAACGGCATCGATATCCATGCTCGTATGATGGTGAGACATTTCCAGGGTATGTAGAAGCTGTTTATTCTCAGCATCGACAATCGCAATACCACCAAGAAAGTTCCCATATCCATCGTAGTCGAGACCGTTCTCGGTCATGATAACAACATACTCTCCGTCACTCTCGATATCTCGTGTGTCGGGAAGACCTGTCGCTATGGCAAGAGGCTTTTTGTCCAAAGCACTCAAATCATAAACAAAAATTTCTCCATCATCTTTGGTCATACCCCATATCTCATTTCGATTTTCAAGATACACTAGATCTCTAAATTCAGATGCGCTCTTAAAGGATCCGCCGTCACTGACAGAAAGATCCGCGCCAATCATCTGAATAGAGTACCCCTCGCCCTGTTCGAATGAAACAGCAAGAACAGATCCGTCGGATTTCGCGAACATATGCGGCTTAACCAAAGCCACCTGACCTATGCGCTCAAAAGACGCCAAATCATAAATAACTTGGATACCTGCTTCGATATTGGGAAAAGAAACCCATCCCGCATCATAATTCGCAAAAGCACCATCGGCATAAGTCCTGGATTTAAAATGCATTTGATCTTGGATCTCAAGAGTCTCTCCATCAATTCTCACAACATCATCATCGGAAACGACTAGAAGCACACCATTACCACAAAAAGCCTTCTTAATCTCAAAATCACCTACCCCCATCCCAGTATCAACATAAGAGACAACCTCATCATCACGAAAAACGGCAACATCAGGAGTCAGAATGCCTGCAATATATCCTTGCTGCAGAGAATCATCAAAACACACACTGTGCGTCTTTAATGTATTGCCATCAGGAAATCCAAGGTAGTCATTCATACTATAGATAGATGCTTCGCCAAAAGACATCGACTCAAACTCATAAGAAGCAGGTGAAGAGCAGCTGCTGATAAAAACAACTGAAATCAATACGGATGACAAAAACTTGAGTTTTATATCTCAAAACGGTTAATGATACAAATCTGGTGCCCAGGAGAGGACTTGAACCTCCACCCACAAAATAGTGTGGACTAGCCCCTCAAGCTAGCGTGTCTACCAATTTCACCACCTGGGCATAAGTTTTCAAAATCGGAACTATTAAACCATTTTTCACTCAGGAGATCTAACCAAAAATTCTGCAGACTCAAAGAGTCGAAGCCATTTTTATTTCGTCTGCCCAAGCGTAACCTTGACCTCTATCTCCTTATTATCTCTCCAAACCTTGAGAGTGACTTCATCTCCAATACTGTGAGTATAAAGCACATCATTCAGTTGATTATCCTCATCGATAACAATTCCATCAATCTCCAAAATAATATCTCTGGCTTGCAAACCAGCGTCATCAGCAGGGCTACCGGCAACAACGGCAGGCTCTCCTGAGGCAGGATCACCGACCAAGGCGGCTCCATAATCAACGCCCAGATCAAGCCTCTGATCGGCTTCCGCATTAACCATCACATACATAACTCCAAGATAAGGATAAGCTATATAACCGTACTGATTATAAGCGTTTACTATTTGAACAATGTCATTTACGGGTATGGCGAAACCTATGCCCTCGGCATCAGCATCAACAGCGGTATTAATACCAATGACCTTGCCTGATAGATCGACTAGCGGCCCTCCACTATTCCCAGGATTGATCGCGGCATCTGTCTGAATAAGCCCGTCAAGCTCGGAAGTCGCTCGGCCGAAAGAGTCGGAAGCGATAATCTCGCGGCCTGTAGCGCTAACTATGCCGGCAGTTGTAGTGTTGTCGTATTCGGCAAAAGCGTTGCCGATAGCCATAACCATCTGTCCGACTTTTATTGCGTCAGAGTCGCCAAACTGCAGATAAGGGAATTTCCCGATCATTGCGTATCCTTCGTCCTCTTCGCTTGCAACCAGTTTAAAAATCGCCAAATCATTATTCTCATCAATGTCCAAGATCTCGACGTCAAACTGTAGTCCATCGGATGTATAAGCGACATACTGCAAACTCTGATCTTCAATAACGTGCTTATTCGTGATAGCAAGCCCGTCAGCATTAATCAGGAATCCTGTGCCACCTCCAACTTCCTGCAAATTCTCTTCACCGGCAACATCGTAAGACTGATAATAGTAATCGAGAGGCCCCCAGAAATATTGGTTGTAATAAGCTGTCAGATCTTGCATTGCGATAATGCTCACGACAGCGGGAGATGCTGTCTCGTAAGCACTAATTAGCTTGGACTCTTCCGTATAGACTTCGGAGACTACAACAGACTCTGTTTCGGCATTAAGATCGAGGACGTCACTGGTCAGTAAATACATGCTTGTTCCGGCGCCGGAAACAGCACCCACGACGAGACTTACAAGCATTGCGACAACAACATTTTTACCTTGAGCCATAATATGATTGGATTAAATTTACGCCAAAAAATTATATTACTTTGCAGCGATAAAAACAACGTTGAAAAATTCCAAAAGAGGATTAGAATACAGCGTGCCGCCTACCCCATTTAAACTTGCCACAGAAGACACGCATCAGAACAGAAATAAAACAAAAGAGGCAAAGCCTAGGTAGGCTTAGGAAAAGCATTTTGGACAGAAAGATAAGGGCTCAGATCGAAAGATACGAGCCGTTTTTGAGTGCGCGCACAGTCTTGCTGTACGCATCGATGAATGACGAAATAGACACGCTCAAACTGATTAAGAAACACCACGCCACGAAGAGGATACTTTTGCCAACCGTATGCACCGACACAAGCTCACTCAAGCTATACGAGCTGACAGACATGACTAGTCTCAAGGCAGGCTACCAAGGGATCTTGGAGATACCGCATTGCGAAGCTACGGAGAGAACCCACGAGGATATTGACCTCTGCATAGTGCCGGGACTCGCATTCGACAATAGAGGCCACCGAATCGGATACGGCAAAGGATTTTACGACGGACTCCTGAGCAAGGTAGCAGCGCCCAAGGTCGCCCTCGCATACGATTTTCAAGTAGTGGAGGAAGTGCCAAAAGAAGACCACGACATACCTGTAAATAGCATCATCACCCCCTCGGAGATTATAGAATGCAAATCCTAACCTGCTCGAAGAGCTCCACCCCTACACCCTACCCCCTACACCCTACACCCTACACCCTATACCCTAACCCCTAAAAAAATGCCCTCAGTATCAAAAGCCCAGATCCAAGCACAAGACGACGCGGTCTACCAAGCAATCATCGGAGAAGAGAAGAGACAAAAAGAAGGCCTGGAGCTGATAGCATCTGAGAACTACGTCTCCCCTGCTATATTGGAAGCTTTGGGAAGCGTATTTACCAACAAGTATTCGGAAGGATATCCGGGGAAGCGTTACTACGGAGGACAAACTTTCACAGACCAGGTCGAAGCTCTGGCAATCGAGAGGGCAAAGAAGATTTTTGGAGCTGACCACGTCAACGTACAACCATTATCGGGAGCACCTGCAAACGTCGCCGCTTACTTCGCGGTCTTGGAACCGGGAGATACAGTCCTCGGCATGGATCTGTCTCACGGAGGACATCTGACTCATGGACATCCTGTCACCTACATCGCCAAGCTTTACAATTTCATCAGGTACAAAACGACAGCGGAAGGTCTCATAGACTACGAAGAGATCGAGAGGATGGCGCGTGAACACAAGCCGAAACTGATCCTAGTCGGATACAGCGCATACTCTAGGGAGATCGACTATGAACGAATCAAAAAAATCGCTGACGAAGTCGGCGCACTGACAATGGCGGACATCGCCCACATCGCGGGACTCATCGCCGCTGGCGAGATGAACAATCCGGTACCGATCTTCGATCTCGTCACAACGACGACACACAAGACGCTCAGAGGCCCGCGTGGCGGAATGATTATGTGCAAAGCTCACTTGGCAAAAGCGGTGGACAAATCCGTATTCCCTGGATTCCAAGGTGGCCCACACGAGAACAATATAGCGGCAAAGGCGATAGCATTCGGCGAAGTCATGACTGACGATTACAAGAAGTACGCGCAACAAATCCGCAAAAACGCCAAAGTAATGGAAGAGGAACTAAGGAACCTCGGTTTCAAACTCATGTTCGGCGGCACAGACAATCACCTGCTCCTGATAGACGTCACAAGTAAAGGCGCAACAGGCAAAGAAGCGGAATGGGCACTCGACGAAGCGGGAATCACAGTGAACAAAAACATGATCCCTGACGACCCTCGATCACCGATGGATCCATCGGGAATCCGCATCGGCACTCCTGCGATGACAACTCGTGGAATGAAAGAGGACGAAATGAGACAGGTATCAAAATGGATCAACGAAGCCATCCTGGGCAAAGACGACCCAACAACCTTAGAGCGCATCAAAAACGAGGTGAAAGAAATGTGCGAAAGGTTCCCAGTACCGGGGATTGAGTAGAGGGGAAGCGTTTATAATGTAGTTATATGAAATATCTACCAATAACATGAATGACCAAAACGAAATTAGCGAAGCCCAAAAATACGGATTAAGTGTAGAAAGATATCGTGAGTTTTCTAAGTTAAATTTACTTAGAAAATGCGTACCTCTTGAAGGCGCAACATGTGGCTCTGCAGAGGGAATTCTAAATAGTTTATTAGATCAGTATAATGTTGATGATTTAATGAACTTAAAAAATCCCGAACACAAAAAAGGTAAGGAATTGTTTTTATCTTGTCTTTTTGCATACATATTAAGACATTTAATCAGTAACGAAATGTCCGTATGCATACCCACCGAAGATCGTGG
>MNZJ01000039.1 GCA_001873565.1 Candidatus Peregrinibacteria bacterium CG2_30_44_17
GTGCTAGGATAAAGCCCTTTTGAGGGTCCCTTTCATTAATATTAATATCAATAATTATGGAACTTTCGAATTCACCAACAACGAAGCAGACTGTATTGGCAGGGTTGATGTCACTCATTGCAGCATGCGCACAGCAGCCAGAAGCCCCTGAGAACTCTTCATATCGTCCCAGATGCGTTGATGAATGTCATAATATTGATTCATTTGATGCTCCGAGTCCTTGCGGCGACGAATGTCATGAGGCGTTCGATACTGGATTACAAGATACTCGGCACTCGATACATGACGATGTACATGCGTGTACGGTATGTCAGACATAGGAAGACCTATGTGACTTTTATGGCGATCATGTTAATATCACGGCAATTCATTAATGTCATGATATGAGTTTTGTAACGCTATTACTTATTGCCGTAGGTCTTTCGATGGACTCTTTTTCCGTCGCTGTCGCTATCGGAGCTGCCAAGAAGACAAAGCCGAAGGTAATACTTAAGTTGGCTGTAGCTTTTATGGTCTTTCACGTTGTCATGACGCTTGCCGGATGGATCAGTGGAAAAGGGCTTCAAAGTATTATATCAGGGATAGATCACTGGATTGCATTCGGGCTGTTATCTGTGATAGGAGGTAAGATGATTTACGAAGGCGTAAGGGATATGGGAAAAGGAGCACATGCCAAAAATTTAAACTCAGGAACACTCATAATGTTATCGATCGCGACAAGCATTGATGCCTTAGTGATAGGTATCGGCTTTGCATTCTTAAAAATATCGCTACTGCCGGCTACAACTGTAATCGGGGTGGTGATTTTTGTTATGACATGCGCTGGAGTAGTAATCGGAGGGAAATTTCGTAACCTGATAGGAAAGAAAGCCGAGATAGCAGGTGGCATGACTTTGATTTTCATAGGAACTAAAATACTAGTAGAGCATTTGGGATATTTGTAAAAAAAACACGATCCCGACGTGTTTGCGGGATCATGTTTTGGCTTTGGTAGCAATGTTTTTCAGCTCTCGACAGGGATTTTCTTTGGACCTCCGATAGAGGCTTCTTTTTTTGGAAGAGTGATGACAAGGACTCCATCTTTGGCTTTTGCCGTTATGTTGTCTTCGAGAACAGCACAAGGTAATGGAACTTGTCTCTGGAATGATCCGTAGCGGCGTTCTTTGTGGTAATAATTCTTGTCTTTGATTTCGTCTTCGCTTTCGGACTTGCCGCTGATGGTGAGGTAACTGTCCATCAGTTCGATTTGGATATCCTTAGGATTTACACCTGGTAGGTCCACTTTTACGATCATCTCCTTGTCCGTCTCTTCAACATCAACCTGAGGCGAGTCGAGGAACTTGGAGAATGGATCCGAGAGCCATCCTTTGCCAAAAAAATGACTAAAAAACGGATCGTTACCAAAGGGCATGAGGTCTCTAGACATGTTTTTTTGGGTTAAATGATAAGAGAGCCATGCTGGCACTCTCTAGTATAGAGTGCCAAGCCAGAGTTGTCAAGTGCTTGACGCGGAACAAAATCGGCTTATCTGTGGCTCAGCGTTATGGACGTATCATAGTTATAAAAAAATACATGGTTACATGTGAATATTTTTTTGGTAAAATCCACAAGAGAACCATTTGCACCATATAAACAAAAACAAAAATGAAACCGAAAATGATTGTGTCGTTTTTTGTTGTAGCGACAATGACGTTGTTCAGCATGTTGACGATTGTCCAAGCCGAAACCGACGATACGGGCTCGGCATACGACCTTGGTAGCGTTATGACTTTTGGCGATATTGATTCCACGCATGTGAATTTCGATGCGATTTACTTCCTCCACAATACAGGTGTTATACAGGGCTATGACATGGGAGATGGTGCTGCCGAATATAGACCTGATAACAGCATAAACCGTGCTGAATTTTTAAAAATAATTCTCGAAGGTACGGGAATGGCTACGAATGAGGATTACGAAACATGTTTTCCGGATCTTATTGAAGATGCGTGGTACGAAACGTATATCTGTCAGGCTAAAGCAATGGGAGTTGTACAAGGATATCCTGATGAGACTTTCAAGCCGGAACAGGAAATTAACGAAGCGGAATCACTGAAAATTCTGGGCAATGTGATGAATTGGGAAGTGGAAACGGAAGAAAATCAATTGTGGTACGAGCCTTATTTTGATTATGCCAATGGGAAGAACATAATTCCGGTACAGGATGTCGCTGCAACTATGACACGTGGAGACATAGCCGAGATGATTTTTAGGAACGAAGAGGTGAAAACCCTGGAACTCGAAATGTACTCCGAGGATAGTATTGAGGAGCTGTTTGCGATATATGGCATACCAATTTATGATATTTATATGATTGGTTCGGACGATGATACGAATGTAGCGACTGATGACTTGAATGATGGAACAAACATAGTGGCTTACATATCGGAAGATGGACCGGTCATAGCAAATGGCGAAGAGGAAATCACCGTCTATGTGAATCTGATTGCCGGTGATGGTAGTTATGTAGAGGGTCATGAACTTGAAGGGTCCATTATGGTGCCTCGTAATATTGAGAGGTACGATTTCGAAGATAGTGGCAATGGCTTGTATACGCTTGTATTGAGTTCTTATGACGCGGGCACTTTCGGTTTGTACATCAAAGACACATCGTCAGGGGATATATTTACAACGGAAGTGACTTTTGCGCCGGGAGAGCCTGATTATATAGATGTGGTTGATGTTTTGTATCCATATGAAACAGAAGATCATTATGCATACATATACGCATCGTTACATGATGAATACGGCAACATTTTAACATTGGATGATGGCTACGCGCTTTGGTTCGAAACCGATTTAGGGCAGTTTGTTGAAAGACAATACGACGCGGAGACTCATACGTGGTATGCCTCTTTGGCGGCGGATGTTTTTGGCGAAGCAAATATTAATATAACGGAATTCAGTGATTTGTCGATTAACGAAAATGTCACGGTAGGATTCGACATGGTCTATATAGATGTTCCGGAAGCCGTTTACGAGGGCGAAACATTCGAAGTGCCTGTTTATATAAATTACGCGGGATACGATTCTCTGGCTGATTATGATTTGAGGATCAGTTATAACTCCGGGTATACAATGTTTGTTGAGGCCTCGGATCCTATTGAGGGTGATGAGTTTGATGAGCCGGTTTACGATGTTCAAGGGAATGAAATAATCCTATATCAGGCAACCAATAGTGTGCCTGCGGAAGATGAGAACCATATAAAGCATGTTGCAAATTTGGTTTTTCAAGGGGCTGTGGTGGGAGGATCGACAATTTACGTGAGTGATGGCGCTATTACAACGGGTGGGGAAGAGGTGGTAGACGCGGATTTGCCTGCTGAGCCGGAAGAAGCGGGGCAGGAGATCAACGTCAAGAGTACAAAATTAATTTGTATAGACGTGTATACATTGGAAGGTTCGGATGACACTGATTACATGGAAGCGAACTTTGATGTCGATTATGCTGAAAACATTTTCAATACAGCGGCGGAAAACTGTAATTGTCCGCATTACGTGAATTTCACGTTTTTTTATCAAGAAATTGCGCAAGATGTATGGCAAGGAATAACAGAGTTTTCCGGTATGGATATCGGTGAAGAAGATGATGTTATTGAAGAAGATGAAATGGAAGATATAGCCTCGGCACTTGTGGCATATGACGGATGTATACAGGTTTTTTACGTGCCACAACTTGAGGTCGATGATGAAACGGGTGCCGCCGATCCCAATGGAGTTACAATGGGATGGAGTGATATAAGTCCGACAGAATATATAGTTGTCGATAATTCGAGAGATGCCGGTGATGATATGACAATGGCTCATGAACTCCTGCACATGATGAGTGGAAATACTGTGTTGGACGGACATAATGCCAATGCCACGGCTCAAGAACAAAACGATTCTATTAATCAGGGAGCGGAACAACCGGGTAACTTGATGAATTATGACGAGCCCGGAGAAAACATAACAAAAAATCAATGCGATTTGGTTGAATGGGCTAATTACCAAGATCAGCCTTGAGCAAGAAAAGAGTGCCTTTACGCCTCTCTCAAATACCCCCAACTGTGTAGCTTATCACTATCCTCAAACCATCTGTCGCCAATATCTTTTCTGTAATACATATTGGGAATAATGATGTTATTGATTCTCTGATACATTTGTTGTTGAGCCTGTTTCATAGTCATTCCGGTGCCAGCAACAATCAGAGCGATACCGGAGTGTCCGGTAAGAAGCCATTCTCCTTTGTCAATTTTTACGTCTTCGATATGGATACCTTCCAGATTGTTTTTCTTAAAAATAATGACCGCATCTTTCGAGAAAGAGTCGAAAGTTTTCTTGTCCTTATACGGGAATGGAGGGGTGACGACGCGCGCGCCTATATGAAAACCTTTCTTGACCTTGATTTCGAATTTCTCTCCGGCGGCGAGCTTGTATAGGAATTCGCCAATCGGAGTAATCATGGAATCTTGCTGAATACTTATCGTCGGATAACCGAATCTGGAAGTGAATTCGAGAGGATATACACCGGTGCCATTAACTATACAATTAATATCTATGTAGCCGACGTATCCTTCTTCCTTCAGAGTCGGTTCAAGCTTCTTAAGAGTCATGTTAAAGAGCTTATTAGGTCCACCCCAAAACATACTCGTACCCATCTCGCCAGTTGCGACGCCGAGATCACCAGGGAAGAGCTTTTTATGCTCAAAATTAATATTGATTGGATAAATGAACTCGTTGCCGTTAAAAAAAGCTCCAACAGCAACCTCTACGCCTGATGAAACTTTCTTTTGCAGTTGGTACTCCTTAACCTCCTCACTCCATGTTTTGCGATACGCAGCAAGGATTCTGATGACATCGCTACCATCATCCTCTTGCCCGACAAATAGCAGTCTCTTGATATTTTGAGCTTCGCCGCTCGGCTTGAGTACGTATTTGCCAGGATTATTTTTGATATACTCGATGCCATCGTCAAAATAACTAAAATCCTTGTAAGGCAATATGGAGATTTTATGTTTTTTCATTTGCTCCTGTCCAAAAGCACGACTGTCCTCAAGCTTATCTGTGTATGGAGTCCCCCCGACTACAAGCTTGCCGCGTGCACGCAGATCTTTTGCTTTTTGCCCTTGCCCGAGGACGTCATCAAAGACAATGACGTCGGCCCAATCAACTTCGGCTTCCCAGTTGTTAGTCTTTGTGACAAAGCCATTACCAATCTGCCTTTCGGATTTTTCGTCGATGTAATACTTGACGCTGTTGCCTTCTTTTTTTACATGCCAAGCGATGTCGCCGATGAGACCTGAGATGGAAACAAATAAGAATTTTGTTTTTTTCATTTTTTTTGTAGCAAATAGCTATCAATATCTTTATATGCTTATGTGTTTGTAAGTAAAGCTATTCTAGGTTGTGTTAACACGCCCTATTAAGCCTCTTCTTCACATATGCCAAAGTCACCAAGACGGTGACGATAATCATGAAATACAGCGCAACATCTTTTCCTATAGCAAGAAATACATATAGAGCTCCAGCATAGAAGTAGGCATAAGCTAATCTCTGTATACGCTTCCAGTTTTTCTTAAGAACCCTCTGGCAAAACTCATTGGAAGTCAAAAGCAGGATAACCCCTGTGACGTCACCAAGATGCGCGAAAAAGGTATAGTTCTCAAAAGACCAAAAAGAAGGCTCGAAATAACCCGCCATATATGCAACGCCTCCTATCATGACCTTGGACAAAACGATGCTAACGATAATCGCGGAGGATATAATTCCTAAGCCTTTTCGTAGTATGATAAGAGGGCGCAGCCATGTCAGCTTGGATAGTAGATCGGCAAGAGGTCTGATCGCCATGACAATGAATACAGTCCAGTGGGAAATATCATACATAAAAGGCATAAACCATTTAGGTAGCTGCTCAGAGTAGTAAGTAATAGCTATGGGCATAGTCATAAGCAAGATCATCGATGCAACGACGAGCACTGTGTTAATGACGCGAATCAATTTGATATAAATCGTTGTGAGAGAGGACATTCAAGATGTTTTTATTTGCGAATTTTCGGAAGACATTATAACACCATCTTTTTTTATTAGAACAAAATCGACTTTTCGGCTGCACAGGAACTCATTGGCAGCGCTAGAACCTAGAATCATACAGGTTGTAGCATATGCGTCAGCGAGATAACCTTCGTCGGCAATGACTGTAGCGGAAGCTAAGTCCGTATCGATGACTTCTTGATCAGCGCTGATTATATGCGAATATTCAGTATCTCCGCTCTCCCAACGTCTTTTGTATTCTCCGCTCGTAGCCAAGCTCCGATTATGTAGAGGTACGTGTATGTCATATTGCTTTGATACCGGATTGTATATGTTAAAAACGAACCTCTCTCCATTTAAATTAAGACCTCTAGTACTAATGTCTCCGCCCAAATTAACTACTACTCCGCAAGCATCAGAAAGGCTCGACGCGATCTCATGTGCCAGTAGTCCTTTCACAAGTCCGCCAAAATCGAGACATTGCCCGTCTTTAAGCTCTATAAATAGGCTATCTCTATCGTAAGAGATTTGAGAAAAATCAGTATTGTAGCTGGATAGTTTTGTATGGAATTCTTTTGTCGTTTCAAAATCCGAATCGTAACCAAGTAGGTCCAATCTCACCAGAGGGTTAAAAACACCGTCAGTATCGCGCCACAGCTCAATAACTTTTTCAAAAACATAAAAAAACCGTTCTGACACAGAGGATTGCTTGTGACGATTGAGATAAGACAGCGCACTATCATGGATAAAACGTGAAAACTCCACCTCATAGCTTTGCGCCAGATGCAAAACTTCAAGATACTTATCGTCAACAGTGTTCTCATCCAAGACGCCATCGTCTACGATAATAGAGACGAAAAAATCAGTGCCCATCAGTTTTTGCAGGTACTTATGCTCTTTCATATAGGTTGATTTTAGCTGGCTGCAGAATTCAGTATAGCATTGTCGGATGACGATGTTGCTGCACTCTTCGCTTCAATAGCCTCCTGCCTAGTGTTAATCAGATGGAAAGTTGAGAGTACGCTTATAATCAGAGCGGTGGTGGCAAAAAATCTAAGGGTATCTTTCTTCACAATACATCGTAGGTTAAGGTCGCCTAAAATCAATACTAAAGTATGTTAACATAACCACCTTCAAAGCGGAACAAATAGATTTTGTTCAATACAGGGAAGGATGACAAAATTGCTAATGAGGCAAGGATTTTTCTATTGCAAAAAGTAGCGAGAAATCCGAATGGAGCTCGCATATGGGTATTAATAGCAAACCAAAGCCTTGGTTTTCTTCAAACCAATCGAGGAGATTTTAAAAAAAAACGCAAGCCTAGATCATTTTGAAAAGCTTCCAAAAATTCTCCACGTATTCCGGCCTTCTATTTTGATATCTGAGATAGTAAGCATGCTCCCAGACGTCCAAAGCGATAATCGGAGTGTGTCCGTTGGACAAAGGAGAATCTTGATTGAGTGTTGAATAGACTTCAAGCTTTCCATTGCCATCTCTGACAAGCCAGGCCCATCCGCTGCCGAACTGCCCAAGAGCAGCTTTGGTAAAAGCCTCTTTGAACACGTCGACCGAACCAAATATGTCGGAAATTTCTTGGACCAGTTTCTCATCACGCTGGTTGGTCGGATCGATCACCTTCCAGAACAGCGCGTGATTGATATATCCTCCACCATTGTTGCGCAAACTAACACGGTCCTCGCCGCTGATATCGAGTTTGTCGATATCACGAATCAAATCTTCAACACTTCCGGCATTAAGGTCGGGATATTTCTCAAGGACGGCATTGGTCTTATCGGTATAGGCTTGATGGTGCTTAGAATGGTGAACCTCCATTGTCATGGCGTCGATGAACGGTTCGAGCGCATCGTAAGCGTAGCCTAATTGTGGTAATTCAGCTCTCATATAGTTAAGGGGTTAAGAAGTACAAAGAGCGTAATTCGTATCATCTAAAATCGCACAGGAACGAAGATTTTGTTGATTTCGCTACCATCCATGGCGGAAACCGAAAAAACTTCGACCATTCCTGTGTCCGTACGAGGCTCGTCATAAGAAATCCAAACTTCAAACGGACCGAACTCTCCTATGTCGGAAGGCGTTGCAGTCGTGATACCTTCGGCCAGAATATTCCCATCATCATCGGTCAAACGATAGTTTACAGTATTCTCAAAAACACGTGCCTCGCCACTGATAAGAAGTTCGCCGGAGGCAAGAGCATCCGTCAGGGGAGTCTCAAGGATAATATTGATCTCGGACTCAGAGGCAAGCAGTTCGACGCTAGATAGCATGCGATCCGCCATGCTTTCAAATCCCATGCCTGTAGGATCTGCAACAAGGATGCTAATCTCAAGTGCTACAGAAGTGCTGAGAGGAAGAAAAATCCGTCGTTGGGAAGGTCCAACCGTAATCCCCGAAAACTCAAAACCTTCTTGTCCGTCAATAACAATTGTATCAATCGGCTCAGTGATTTCGCCAACTGCTTGGACGTCGGCCATTTCCTGTTCGACTAAACTTCGCAAGGTCTCGGCTTCCAAGTCATGACGCGTGAACCGCACACTCAATCCGTCAAAAAGTTCGGTATCCTCTGTCTGAGTTGGCCCCCAAAGAGAAAAAGCAATGGTGTTTTCGCCTTCCTCCCGAAGAGTCATGTCTTGTTGGTACTCGGTGCGAAAACCAATGGAACTGTTTTCGTAAGTATCCCAGCCGTCATCGGCGGAGCTTTCTACGTCTGTACCATCAGCGATTTCTTCAGGGGACTCTTCCGTAATTGGAGCTTTGTCCTCACTATCGAAGCATCCGGTCAAAAACACAGCTGACAAAATAATGAGCGGCAAAGAGATCAGATAAGTTCTCATGATAGAAGGGTAAAAAAATATTTTAAGAGGATCACTTGATGATATTACACCGTATCATAATGAAAATGCGTTGTCATGATGGTGGGCATCAATTAGACTTGACGTATTATGACCGGACTCATCTGATTTTGAAAAACAAGCATCGTGAAAACCAAACAAGTGAATGATATAAAACACTCTGTCCCTCTGCAGCGATTCCTGACAATCGATCTGCTAAAAGTCTTCGCGATCACGGGAATGGTTATTTTTCATTTTTTCTATATTTTGAATTTTCTAGGGGTAAGATATGCCGATATGCACCATGGAGTGTTTGGGATTTTGGGCGATACGGTGCGGATTCTATTTATAAGCTTGGTGGGAGTGACATTGGTGCTTAGCAAACGGAAGTCGGAAGCTTTGGGAGAGCGGCCGAAGGAGTTCCTCCGGAGGAAGCTTCTGCAAGGGATGACTGTCTTGGGCTTGGCGCTGATGATAAATCTGGTGACGTATATAGTGGTCCCCGATCAATTCGTCAAATTCGGAGTGTTGCATCTAATCTCTTTGGGTGTTTTTTGCGGAAGCCTGCTGGCTGGCCACCCATATGTGAGCGCCCAAATCGGACTTGGAATAATTATCATCGGTACTTGGCTGACTCCGGCAAGCGAGATGTCTTTCATCTCATATGTATTAGGATGGACCAAGGAAACAGGTATGTCGCTCGATTATTTCCCTGTTTTTCCGTGGCTCGGGGTGGTTTTTGTAGGGATGCTCGGAGGCCACTGGTTTTTGGAAATCGCCAAGAAGAGAGGAATTTCGCGAAGGCATACCGACATAGGCAAAAAAGCTCGGCTTATTCATTTGATCAGTAGCAAGGCTCTATGGATTTACATCATCCATATTCCCGTTTTATTGCTGGTCGTTTATGGAATCAAAATGGTTCAAGACGGCCTGATCTCCGTTTTTACGCAGTAACGCGAAAACGAGGATAAGCGCGGATAATCTCTTGTGCCTGCTCGTTGCACAAGGCTTTTTTGACAAAACATCAAATAAATGCTATTATAATGCGATGATATCTGAAATTCATTGTAAAAACATTACTTCTAAAACAAAAAAAACATGCAGAAACAACAGATTTCACTCAAACGAGTGCTGCTTGGCGTGATGGTTGGCGTTGTCGCACTTGGTACTTTCGCCGGTGTTGGACGAACTATGCAAGCCAATGTGTTCGATAACCTCGTGGCCTGGTTGGTAGCGGACGATAATTGTTATTACAATGAGTACGGAGAGTATATGTGCGATGATAGTGCTCTGTATGATGAACAGTATGATCAGTCGTCATCCGACTGTGACGCTTCTTGTACATGGATAGAATCCGATGGTGGAGGCTATTGCGAATGTACGGATGGAGGATATGATGGGGATACGGGAGGCGAAGAGTGGTCCGACGATGGATCTGAGGAATACGATTGGTATGATGAAAGCTGGGTAGAGGAGCAGATGACGGATATGGCGGAAAGACTTGCAGACATGTCCGAATCTGTCGAAGAGTCGGGCGAATACATAGAGGAAGCCGAAGAAATGATTACGGACCTGCTTGAGGATCAGGCGGATTTGGAAGAAGAGTTCGCCGAATGGCAGGAGGATGAGGCAGATGACGAAGGGAAATCCGCAAGGATGGGTGCTATCATGGAAGATGCTCTGACCAATTATTATCCCGTTGCGGTAAGTTATCTTGAGGAATGGAAAGTCGATTTGGAAGGCTTGATTGCCGAATCACAGTCAGCGTTGGTAGAGATGGAGGACGCATACGCGGATTTTCTGGCGACAAACGACAGCGAGACTTTCTGGGATTTGGAAAACTCCAATCCTGTATATTTGATGGATATCTATACTCAGATGATGCAAGTGTATTCAGACATGGGACACATTTACAAATTTTTAGAGGAAGCAGCTAGAATCCAAGACGAGCTTGACATGGAAGCTTCCGAAATCAACGAAAAACTTGCTGTGGAAATAGAAAAAGCGAATTTGGCATTAGAGGTAGTGCCGAACTTGTTAACGTCAACGATCTCAGGTCTCCTTGATGATGCGATGGACGCTATGAACAATGGCGAAGAGTATTGGGACATCACAGGTGATATTTGGGATGAAATGGAAGATATTTGGAAAGATTATTTGGAGTTGGATTGGGACGTAATGGAAGATTCATGGGAAGCTGTGCAAATGCAAGAAGTGGCAAATTTCAAAACGAACGAGCTTGAATCACTAAAGGAAGAATTTGCCGACGTTGAGGAAGAGCTGAATCGGCTGGAGGCGAATGGATATGATGTCGCAGAAGCGACTGCACTTCTTTCCAAAGCGTATGAACTTGTATCGGAGCTGGAAGCGGCCGAAGATTGGGATGATGTTGACGACGTATTCGATGAACTTGATGATCTTGAGGAAGAGTTCAGACGGGCCTTGAAAAAACTCGGTATTGAAGACTTCGGATCGGATAAAAGAGAACTTTACGCGGAAACGGTAGGTTATGAAGAAGTGCTCAATTTCTTATATGCGATCCCGGAAGATGTGCTTGAGCAAGTCATAGACATGCTCCTTGCAAATATGACACAGAGCCAGATCGAATCTTTTATCCAGTATGGTGATAAATTCGAAGACGTTGGATTCTTCGGAAGCGCTTCCAACGGTTATATCGATGAAGAAACATTTAATGAGTTGATCGAGCAAAAGCTCGCGCTCCTAGAAGAACTGGATCAAAAAATTCAGATGGCCCAGGGCAAACTCCGCGACTTGACGAACTCTATCGCTGCATACAATTTCGGTATCGGCGATGCATCGGATCAGGCCAATGAACTCATCGCGATGCTTGATTCCGACCTCACGGATTCCGAGGTTGGAGAGCTCGAGGTGAAGCTTGGAGAAATAAAGGAGCAAGCCAAGGAAGAAAAGTATGAAGACGGTTTGATCCCTTATAGAGATGTGGACGACAACGAATGGTATACATCTTACGTTTGGGATCTCACAAACGAAGGCGTTGTGAGCGGAGGGACAGGGGAGAACGAGGGTAAATTCATCCCGACCAACGATGTCACTGCTGCGGAAATCCTCAAAATGGCATTGGGAGCAGCCGGTTACGAACCTACGGACGGAGTGCCGAATAACCCTTACGCCCAGAATCATTGGAGTGCCGGATATTTCGATAAAGCCGAAGAGCTTGGTATGGAATTTGTCGCCGATGTGACACAAGATCCGAATCAGGCTGCAACAAGGGCAGAAGTCCTTTACGCGCTGTTTGATGCGATAGGCGTTTCCGTTCCAGATGCGACAGGCATGCAATTCAATGATGTGGGTGCGACTCATGAATATGCGGATTTCATCCAGTATGCATACGAACTCGGCATTGTCAGTGGAGATAACGGTCTTGGTCAGACATTTAGGCCGGATGATTCTATCAACAGAGCCGAAACAGCCAAAATCGTCGACCAATTCATGGAAATCGCCACTCAGGAGGGATGGGCCGAAATAAACCCACTTCCAACTCCTTAGTACCATTGTGATTTTTACTCAAAAAAGCCCAAGGAAGCGAAAGCGACCTCGGGTTTTTTTATAAGAGGCTTTTTAAGGTGGCTTGCCAACTGCAAAAACCGTGGTCTGCCACGGCGCAAAAACCAGGATTTCTCATTTGGAGCGGGTGACGGGAATCGAACCCGTATCAACAGCTTGGAAGGCTGTGGTAATAGCCATTATACGACACCCGCTAGTTTTGAAACAGCACAGGCTATTTTATATAATATTCTAATAGTTTCAAGCTTTTTTAAAAAAAACTCCAAAGAAACGAACAAAGGCCGCAGGTAAAATGAGCATTAGGGATTAACGCAGCTTTTATTTGATAAAAAATCATTTTCTGGTATTTTCTTATCCGTGAGCAAAAAAACAAACACAATTATTACAGAAGACAAGTACGTCTGGCGCAAAATAGCAGCCGTACTCTCAGGTTTATTAGTGGTATTTTTGGTGCTGCAAGTGTTCGCCCTGAAAGCTGAAATAGCAGAGATCAAGGAGACGACAGACAAGGCGCAAGAGGCTACGGGATACATAATGGATTTCGGTACGGATCTTAATGAAATCAGGGAACTCCTACTGCTGCCTACGGAGAACTATGCGACTTTGAATGGCGATGATATCGAGACGGAAGATGAAGGAGATACGGTGATAGAAGATATGTTCGCTTATGTGCATCAAATCGGAGTATCGAAAACTATAGAAGAAAATACAACTCAAGTAGATGAGTACTTATCTACGGAGGAAATAGGCACTCTTTTGCAAGAACAAGGGTTGTCACGTGCGGACGGAGAATATGAGATCAAGGATGCGCTAGACAGAGCATTACTAAGAGTAGGGGTGTCGGAGGAGGATGGTGCAATCTACTTGCAGAATTATTTTGACGAAGATATCGAAATCAATGGCGATCTGTCAGTGGCTTTCGAGTCGGAAATCGCAAATATGAGCGCTCTCACCGGTCGTATAGATGTACTGGACAATGCAAGAACAGAACTGTCAAGTATGCTCTATGAATCAGGAGATGCGTACGATGCATTAATGGAAAAAGGGATGAAGGCGGAAGCGGAATATGATAACGGATCTTCTTATGATTATTATCTTGTGAATCAAGACCAAACAAGACTTGCAACGCTTACGTTGGCAAAAGCTTCTCCGGAGGTTGTTACATGGTCTGACCTGACAACTGGAGATATGGCACCTGTAGAGATAGATGCGGCGGTACTTGCGGCACTTATAGAGCCGCTTGATGCCAGCACTTTATTGGAGCAGAAAGTTGCAGAAAATCGAGAAAAGCTTGAAAGTCTTTTAAGTGACGCGGCTTTCACAAAAGCACTATCGGAGAACTCCGTTGAGATGTCGGAAGCCCGCGAAGACGACACCGGAATATACTACGATCTTCTTGCTTTGGACGGCAGCGTCCTGAGCACAATATATGTAGACAAGCATACCGGTAAGGTGATGGTCACGAATGGCGAGACAAAGTTGGAACTCATGGCAGCCGTTCAAGAGGCGGAGAGTAAAAAAAAACCTTGCTTTGCCTGAAACACTCCCGGAATATGACGAGCTAGCCGCTTCAGGAGAAGGCGTGAATATTCTCATATGTGGTAAGCATGGGTCCAATGTGGACACCATCATTTTTGCCAATGTGAATCCGGAGAATAAGAAGGTTACGTTAATCAGCCTCCCAAGAGATCTGTACTATCAGGAGCGTAAAATCAACAGTGTCTACTACTACTATGGAATGGACGAATTCATCAGGGAAGTAGAAGACATAACAGGGCAACAGATAGACAAGTATATGCTTATAGACATGTATGTCTTTGCAGATATTATCGATGCGATGGGCGGCATTGATATAACGCTTACAGAAGACTTGATAGACCCAAGCTACACGACATATGACAATGGAATTTGGAGTACGCTTTACTATCCCGCTGGAGACTATCATTTGAACGGAACTCAGACTCTTAGGGTGGCAAGATCACGTCACTATTCATCGGATTATGACAGGGCGGAGAGGCAGCAAATGATTTTGGAGTCAATAAAAGACAAAGGACTCAGCATGGGACTCAGCGATACAACAGCTCTATTTGAGATAGTCGAGCTGGTTATGGACAACACAGAAACAGACATAGGCATAAACGAGGCGCTTATGTATTACGTTCAATACAAAGATTACGACATCTCTCGAGGGAATGTGCTTAGTACGGGCAACATCCTCGAAAACCAGCATGTCTACGTAGATTACGATACTTCAGCCGAAGAAGAGGTATGCGATGAAGTCTCAGGAGAGTGCGAAGTCCAGAATTTCGTATACACATTAATACCGGCAGGCGGGAATTGGGACTACATCAAATGGTATTTCACACAGCTGCTAAGATGATATAACCGCACTACAATAAAATGGCAAAACAGACTTTAGAATTTCTGCCGTTTTATGGTAGTTCGGCTATAAGTAGAATTTGGCATTGAATTACAGAAATGATTTATATAAACTGCTCCTTGCTTGTTTGAAAATTAGCCGCGGTAGCTCAGTGGTAGAGCAGTGGACTGAAAATCCTCGTGTCGGTGGTTCAATTCCGCCCCGCGGCACCATCTTGACAGAAGCAAATAAACTAGTTATAATCAGCCTCAGTTTAGTAATTTTAGGGATATAGGGAAAAAACGTCTGCTAGAAATTCTCTAACATGTAATCAATCATCTTCTTTCTGCGTTGTTTGGAAATCCCTCTGTGTATTAAGATTTTTTGTTTGATGTGAGAAAAGAGTCCGTCACAGTGATTTGTTGTGTTTGGCATGCCTAAAGCAGGTAGCAGGTACTCATTAGTAGCGATGATGGACGTTCTAGGTACGGAATTAGATATGGAGTTCCTAGCAGGCGACCTACCTGGGCTAGAAGCGACACTGAGAGCACAAACAGTAGGAGAGTTATTAAGAATAAAAAATCCACAAGGAACACCTCGTCTAGATATAATGAGAGTAGACATGGATGAATTCATAATCGAAGCTGCTTTTGGAGTGAACCCTCACGTCCACAATCAAAGAGCGATTTGCACTGCGCCTGATGCAAGTGATCTTCCTATGGGGCAAGCTTTCGCGGCGATGGGAGGCAACAGCTACTACAGAGGTGGAGGGCGCTAGGCACCAAACCACAGCATATCCACGATAGAATTGTGGATATCGATAAGCTGATCGTAATAGTCAAAAGCAGCATTGTAATCAGCGCTGTTCTCAGATGTAATAAGACCGGCTTTGCCATCTGTGATGATCTTGAAGATTGCTTCTTCAAAGCTCGTCAAAATACCCAAGTAGCTGACTTGAAAAGCGTCAAAAATATCAGAATACTGCTCGTCATAAAGAGCTGCAACCTCGGCAGCTTCTTCGGTATGTATGGCGACAAGGTCGTTGTATAGCTGCTCAATAGAGTCTATATTCGGGTTCTCGAAATCCCAATAAGAAAGCTCGTAGACAAGATCATCAGCAGACCTGTAAATCAGGGTCATGGAGATGGAAATTTTTTCAATAGGATCTGCAGTGTCCTCATTGAGGTCACCAAGATAATCCATCTGGTACTGAGTGATGATATTAAGAAGGGTCAATTGCATGGAAGCAGCAGCGTAGTAAGTCTCTATAACCGCTTCATCCAGCTGATAAGCATAATCAACATCTGTTTTGTGACCATCCGAAGCATAGAACTCTGCCGCGCTTTGGTAAGTGGCATAGAAATAAGCCAAAGATTCAAAGAAATCATAAGCCGCCATCTCTATCTCAATTTGCTTGTCCTCGTCAGCAATGTACATATCGTCAGCTGCAAGCGCAATTTGTACAGACTCGAGGTTGGCAATCGCAGTACTGTAATAAGTGCCATAAAACTCTATATCCTCGTTAACATCAATATCTTCCGGAACATTGGCCAAATAATCATCCATTGCATAATCAAGATCGTCCGTCAGGCTATTAATATAGTCTATATAATTATTGTAGTATTGCATCTCATCCATCGCCAACAAAGAGGAGAAGCAGCCAGTGGCAAAAACCAAAGTTGTCAGCGTAAGTACAGATAGTATTTTTTTCATATTTGTTTGTTTATTTTTTAAAAAATTTCATGCCTAATGTCTTGTACGGAAACGCCGTGCTCAACAAAAAAATGCTTAGTTTCGTCAACCATGGCTTTGTTCCCGCATAGATAAACTTGGATATTGGAAAAATCAAAATTCTCTTCTGCAATGATAGAAGTGACTCGTCCTTGACGGCCATCCCAAGGGCTGTCATCAGGACGTGACAGTGAGAGTATGACATCGAAATTCTCATGTTCGGCAGCCAATTTCTCAAACTCTTCACGCCAAAATACATCATTGAAATGTCTCAGACCGAAGAAAAGCCTCATCTTGCGGGCATCGCCACTCTCCAAAAGAGATCGTATCATCGAGTTGATAGGAGCAATTCCGGTTCCCGTGGCGATAAAAACAAGATCCTTGCCGGAACTCTTATCGATGGCAAAATGCCCAAAAGGTCCTTTCATGGAAACGGAGTCACCTTCGGAAAGACCTCTTAAGAAATTTGAGCCACGCCCGTCGCGTAGTTTGATTACAAGTTCTATCACGCCACTACCAGGTGTGCTGGCAATAGAGTAAGCACGACTTGCGGTTGGAGCCTGTTCATCGATAATATCAATCATTACAAATTGGCCCGCCTCAAAATGGAAATCCGTGTCCGGCTCGAATGAAAACTGCCTGACATCGGCAGTTAGCTCTTTTACAGAAACAAGTTTTGCTCTAAAGTCTTTCATAGCGACACGCAGTTTAACAGAAAATTAATAATAAAGCACATTGCAAAATAAGATCAAATATTGTTTGCCGATACAGGCAAAAACATTAGAAGAGATTGAAACTAGAATATCCAAAAAAGCTGATATTATAGAAATCTGGCTCGATCACCTGCATGAGATCGATTTTGCAAAGCTTAAAAGCCTAAGACGCAAGGTCGGCAAACCATTCTTGTACGTATGCAAAGGCAAGCGTGAAAAAGGACTTTTTCGCGGGACGGAAAAGGAACGCATAGAGGTGCTAATCAAGGCGACCAGTTGTGGTGACTATATAGATGTAGATATCAGAACGGATAAGGCGCTGATCAAAAAGCTGGCACTTAGTGCGAAAAAACTAATAATTTCGTACCATAATTTCGAAAAGACGCCAATAAACCTTGCAAGGACTTACGACAAGATGCGCAGTCTCAAGCCTGACGTAATCAAATTTTCCACTAAGATTAATAAGAGCCGTGATATAGGCGAACTTTTCAAACTAATAATAAAAGCGGAGGCCGACAATCAACCAATTATTACTCTGGGAATGGGTGAAAAAGGAAAAATCACAAGAATCCTTGCGCCTCAGGCAGGAAATTACTTATACTATGCCCCGCTCAACAAAGAAGACGCTACGGCTCCTGGACAAATGACGTACAATGAGCTGCAGGAATACTGGAACTACTAACTACCTCCACTTTGGGACTTAAAATAGGCATCGTAGGACTACCAAACGTAGGGAAATCAACGCTTTTCAACGCACTTACAAGGACAAAAGGCGCAGAAGCTGCGAACTATCCTTTTTGCACTATAGAGCCTAATGTCGGGATAGTAGAGGTCCCGGACGAAAGGATGAAACAGCTTTCCGACATAGTGAATCCGCAAAAAATCATACCGACTATTATAGAGTTTGTTGATATTGCCGGACTTGTTGAAGGTGCGAGTAAGGGCGAGGGGCTTGGTAATAAATTCCTTGCCCACATAAGGGAATGTGACGCCATTGCACAAGTGGTCAGGGTCTTTGAAGACCCAAACATCACTCATGTACATGAGAAAATAGACCCGAAACGCGATATAGAGATTATAGAATCGGAGTTACTGCTGGCCGATCTGCAGACTCTGGAGAGTCGTCTGACAAAAGCAAGGACAGCGGCAAAATCCAACGACAAAGATGCCGTGAAATACGCCGACTTGGTCGGGAAAATACACGACGAACTTAATGCGGGCAATCTCGCGCACCGTCTCGATTTAACGCCTGATGAAAAAGTGGCTATCAAGGACTTACATCTTTTGACGGCAAAGCCTGTGATGTATATAGCCAACATGCATGAAAACGATGTGGCAAGAGCAAGTACTGACGAACTTAGAGCATTACTAAGCACACACGAATCGGCCAGAATCATACCGATTTCAGCCAGGATCGAAGAAGAACTTATCGGTTTTTCGGATGAAGAAGCTCGTGAGTTTCTTGCCGAAATGGGACTCAAGGAAACAGGACTCAACGCATTAATACGCCACGCGTATGACATTTTGGATCTCCGAACTTACTTCACTGCAAGTGAAAAAGAGGTAAGGGCATGGACGATCAAAGCAGGTGATCTTGCACCGCGTGCAGCAGGTGTGATTCACACGGATTTTGAAAAAGGATTTATCAAAGCAGAGGTAATAAATTGCGAACATTATATAAATCATGGAGGCGAGACTGGCGCAAAAGAAAAAGGTCTGCTAAAAATAGAAGGGAAAGATTACGAAGTACAAGATGGTGACGTTATGCATTTCAGATTTTCTTCATAAAAACAAACTCTTTAAAATATACTTTAACCCAAACCAAAATGAAAAAGGTTATATCGCTTCTAGCAGTGACTTCTCTGATGGTTGTCCTAACCGGATGTCTAAACATAGAACTTACATCTCCGGACGAAGGAACAACAACAACATCAAGCACAACAAGCACTACAACAACGACTGCTGATGCAACATGGCCTTCAGATTTCCCGCTTAACCCAGCGTGGGAAGTTTCAAGCCAGTCAAGTTCTAACTACGGTTCTGACGTATACTTGTCTGTAACTCAAACTTGCGACAGCTGTACGGCTGAAGAAGTTATGGAATATTACAGGGGAGTTATGGCAGACAACGGATGGACGGAATACTCTTACTCAGAATCTTCAGATGAGTACTGGGGAGACTCTGTTATGATCAGCTTTGACAAAGGCCTCGATAAATATGCATCTATAGATTACAGCGTATACGATTACGGATACGGAGACGGACCGGAAGTCTCAATCTACATCAGTTACAGCGAATATTACTACTAGAGTAAAAACAGCTTAACGCTAACGAATAGAGCGTAAATTGCTACTAGAATCGACGCCTCACCGCGACTCAGGGTGAGGCGTTTTCTATGAAGCAGCAATAGTGCTGCGACAGAAGAAACAAACCAGAAAGGTATGTCAAAAGTCAGCATAGACAAATCAGCCTCGAATCCATGAAAGAGAGCTCCAAGACTTGTGGAGAGCAGGGGATCGGTAATATTGCTACCTATAAGAGTGCCTATGGCAATGCCGGGCGACCTCTTTATAGCGCCTGTAACAGCCGTGCTAAGTTCTGGAAGGCAAGTTGCAACGCCAACGATCATCACTCCGATAAAAGACTCAGACAGTCCGTAAGCTTGTGCGATAAGGATGGAATGATCAAGGACGATATCAGCTGAAACAATAAGCAGAGCTATCCCAATGAGTAAGAACAAAATCCTAACTCCAAAAGGGTAGCCTTGAGGCTCATGTTCGCCAAGGTCTACAGCTTGTTTCGCCAAGTGGTCGTGCTTTGTCGTAAAAATCAAGTAGCTTATATAAATTGCAATGAGTAGCACAGCTTCAATTTGCGTCATATGTCCCCCTGTAAAAAGCATAATCCAGAAAAGGGCGATTGATATAAGAAGCATTACTCCATCGATTCTTAGAGCCTTCTCGTCGGCGGTGATCTTGTGAATAAGACCGGCGATTCCAAGGATCAAGGTGATCTGAGCCAAACAAGAACCGACCATGCTTCCTATAGCTATGTCGGAAGCCTCTCTTGCTCCAGAGAATATAGAGACCATGATCTCGGGTAAGCTTGTTCCAATACTGACGATAGTTAGACCTATAAGCATTTCCGAAACGCCAAATCTGTGAGCTATTGATTTGCCGGAGCTGACGACTAGGTTTGATCCGAGCCAGAGTCCGATAAGTCCTCCAATCATAATCAATATTTCACTTTGCATCGGTATTTGTTTTTAAAAAGGTAAGCAAGTATTATCACAGTATGGAAATTATCCCAAGCATATACTTACAGGAAGGGAAGATAGTCTCTTGGTACAAAGGTAAGCAAAACGACCAAAAGAAAACATACTACAAAGAGCCTCTGCACATGGCTCGGTTCTTCGCGTCGGAAGGTGCGATCAAACTGCAAATAATAGATTTGGGTGGGACTTTGTCGGGATCATTGCAACATACCAAAATGATTAAGAAAATCTGTAGCGGTATTAAGTCGGAGGTCCAACTCGGCGGAGGTATAAGAACCATGGAAGAAGTTGAAAGGGCTTTTGAATTAGGCGCAACAAGAGTCCTGCTCGGAGTGTCATCGATCAAGATATTAAAAGAAGCCCTGACAAAATACGGACCGAATAAAATAATCATGGGAATCAAAGGAAACTATAATAAGGTCGACACAGATTTCACCTTGGACGGAGGGGTGCCGGAGGTCACAGACTTGGCGAAGCAAATACAGAAGGTTGGAGTGACGCAATTGATTTACAAAGACATGCAGACGGAAGGAGCTATGTATCATCCCAATTTCGACATGATAGAAAAGATTATTTACGAAACAGACGGCAAAATGGACATATATAGTTCCGGAGGTACTGCGGACGAATATGACTTAAAGCTCCTGCGAGAAACCGGAACAAAAGGCGTAATTATCGGCAGAGCATTCATGGAGAACGCGCTGGATTTTAGAAAACTGAGAGAGATGTATGAAGGTTAGGTTTTGGACCGTTTTTTAAGCTCATCGACGATGTCAGACAACCCCATATCCCTTGCAGCAAGCAGGACTAACATGTGATACGTGAGGTCCGCACATTCTTCAGAGAGACGCTGGTCGGATTCATCAAGGGCAGCTCTTACAACCTCATCGGCCTCTTCGGTAATTTTCGGACAGATGCCATCAAGACCTTTCTCAAACAAAGAAGTTGTATATGATCCTTCTGGCATTTTTGATTTGCGGTCAACTATCAAACTCTCGAGTGTTCGCAAAAAAGCGTTAGAGAAACAACTTACGCTTCCTGTGTGACAAGTAGGTCCTTTTGGATTAACTTTGATTAGAAGCGCATCACTATCACAATCATCAACAATTTCACATACTCGCAGAATATTGCCGGAAGTTTCGCCTTTCATCCAGAGAGTCTTGCGACTGCGACTCCAAAAGTGGACGTTGCCGGTTTCCTCTGTTAGACGCAGAGCATCGTCATTCATATAGCCAAGCATAAGTACCTGTTTGGTATTAACATCTTGAATTATTGCCGGTATCAACTTTTTCATAATCTTACGGTTATATTTTTAGATCTTAAAAATTCTTTGGCCTCACGAATCGAATATTCAGAGTAGTGAAAAATGCTTGCAGCGAGCAGTGCGTCGGCACCGGCAGAGGCACCTTCGTACAAATGCTCCAAATTGCCAACTCCACCCGATGCGATCACGGGAATTTCAACATTCTCGGAAATTAATCTTAGTAGTTCAAGATCGTACCCTTCGTAAGTACCATCGGCATCAATTGAGTTAAGACAAATTTCACCGGCACCAAGACGAGCCACTTCCTGCGCCCAAGTAAGGGCATCAATACTGGTTGCAACACGTCCGCCATTGATAACAACTTGAAAACCGTTGGAGACACGCAAAGCATCTATTCCTACAACAACACATTGGGATCCGAAAGCGCGAGCACCTTCGCTGATGAGCGAAGGATTTTTCACAGCGGCTGAGTTTATAGAAACTTTCTCAGCCCCGGATAATAAGACGGACCGCATATCACCTACAGTACGAATACCACCTCCGACAGAGAACGGTATGAAGATCTCTTTGGCAACTTGTCTAACGACATCAAGCATAATTTCCCTGCCACGAGGAGAAGCGGAAATATCATAAAAAACTATCTCATCCGCACCTTGTTCATAATACTTACGCGCAGCCAGGACGGGGTCTCCAATATCTACGTTTTTCTGGAACTTTATACCTTTCGTAAGGCGCCCGTCACGCACATCAAGGCATGGAATAATACGTTTGGCTAACATGATAAGGCTTGTTTAAGTGTTAATGTCCCCTCGTACAAAGCTTTGCCAATAATAGCTCCATTTGCGCCAAGTTCACGCAGTTGCTTAATATCGTCAATACTTGAAACTCCGCCGGCAACAATTATTTCAAAACCTTTGTTAAGAAACTGTGAGACAGCATCTGTGTTAACTCCGGCAAGCATGCCGTCACGACTGATGTCGGTAACAATTAGAGTGCGTATGCCAACTAGTCTCATTCTTTGCAAAAAATCCTCTATCGATATATCAGAAGTCTCACGCCAACCACGTATGGCAATGAGGCCATCCTTGATATCCAATGAGATCACGATTCTGTTATCACCAAAATCACTAATAATCCGCTGTATCAAGCTTGTATCATCAACTGCAGCTGTGCTCATGATGATACGCTCAGCTCCGGAATCAAGAAGCATTTTGGCATCATTGTAAGTACGAATCCCTCCGCCGACTTGTTTTGGCACATCAATTCTGGAGATGGTGTCAAAATTCACAGGCAGGCCTTGTTTGGCTCCATCCAGGTCAACAACATGGACCATACCGGCTCCGTCATTTTGAAAAGTCCGCGCAACTTCAAGCGGATCTAGGTTGTACTTTTGTACATTGTCATATTCGCCACGAGTAAGCCTAACGCATTTGCCGTCGATAATGTCTATTGCCGGATAGATTTTCATAACTCGCAAAAATTAAGTAATAATCGTAGGCCCACCTCTCCGGATTTCTCGGGGTGGAACTGCACACCGTAGAAGTTGTCTTTTTTTAGGGCAGAGGCGAAATGGTATCCATAATCGGTCTGTGAGATAGCATAAGGCGTCTCTACGCAGTAAGAGTTCACAAAATAAAAATAAGCATCATCGGAGATTCCTGCAAAAAGAGGATCATTGTAAATCTGCGAGACAGTATTCCATCCGATCTGAGGCACTTTAAGATCACATGTGAATTTTCTCGCTTCGCCATCAACGATATCAAGGCAAGCAGTATCATTCTCTTCGGAATAAGGCATCAAAAGCTGCATCCCAAGGCAAATTCCAAGAAATGGGCGAGTAATAGTAGGAAGCACTGCGTCAAAGCCGGTAGCACGTAACATCGCCATTGCACTGCCGGCAGCACCGACACCCGGAAAAATAATTTTGGAATCATCTCGAAGCTCGATAGGAGACGAAATGATCTCGTATTCTTGTCCTAATTTTGTAAGCGCATTCGCAACACTTGCAAGATTACCTGCGCCATAGTCAATGATTTGAATCATAATGTTCCTTTTGTAGATGGTAATAGGTCGGGATTCTTCATGTCCTTGGATATGGCCATTTTCATCGCTCTGGCAAAAGCCTTGAAAATAGCTTCGATTTTGTGGTGTTCATTCCTTCCATATTTGAGTTCTATGTGTACATTCGCAATGAGGTTATCAGCAATCGCCTGAAAAAAATCTTGTAGGAGTTCGGTAGGGAACTGCCCAACGTATTCGCGCTTTGGCTTGTAATTGAATACGAGATAACTGCGACCTCCCAGATCAAGTGCACACATAGCCAAAGTTTCGTCCATAGGGAGCAGGAATCCATACCTCTCAATGCCTTTCTTGTCACCTAGGGCCTCCCTAAGGGCTTGGCCAAGACAAATCCCTATGTCTTCAACAGTGTGGTGTTCGTCGATATTCAGATCCCCATTCGCTTTTACAGCAACGTCTATGCCAGAGTGTTTCGCAAAAAGCTCAAGCATGTGGTCAAAAAATCCAATTCCGGTGGAGATGTCGCGCTCTCCTGTTCCATCAAGGTTTACGGACACCTCTATTTGAGTCTCGTAAGTTTTACGTTTGACTGTGGATTTACGCATTTGCAATTGTGGTTAAAAAATTACCATTCAGTTCTCCCTTAATTCCTCGTATGCCAATGTTTGATGCAAGTTCCATGTCGCTCTCGCGATCACCAACAACAAAAGACGCGGCATAATTCATAGGGGTCGTATCCAAAAACTTGCGAACCATGCCGATTTTTGGTTTGCGACACTCGCAGTTGTCTTGCGGGAAGTGTGGACATATAAAAACATCATCAAACTCTATGCCGACGTCGCGCAGATCTCGAATCATCTTGTCCTGAACGAGCCAAAAATTTTCTTCGGGGAAACTGTCGGTACCGAGACCATCTTGGTTGGTCACCATGACAAGCATGTAGCCTTCCTTTCGCAGTTTTCGTAGTCCCTCGATAACTCCTGGCAGCATCTCATATTTTTCCAGCGAGTCATTCTGGAAATCTATTTGGTTCTCAGAGAGGATAACGCCGTCACGATCAATGAATGCAACTTTTTTGAGAAGTTTCGCAAGTTCGGTTAAGAATCGATCATTCTCGTAGGTGGTGCCAATAGAAATCCTCAAGCAATTCTCCATCTTCGGCATACTACTGCGATCCCTAATAACAACGCCGCACTCTTGGAGAGCACGTTGGATATCGGATGCATTAGGTACTTTAAAAACTAAGAAATTCGCATCAGAAGGAAGTACGGTAAGGCCGAACATCTGCAGGGCAGACTTGACGCGATCTCTCTCGCTTAAAATCGAAGTCACATCAAATCCTTCACGCAAAACACCTGCGGCAATCTCTTGAGATGGCACCGGCACGTTGTATGGTGGCTTAACCTTGTTTAGAGCATCAATAATCTCCTCGCAAGCGATTGCAAATCCTACGCGAACTCCGGCAGCACCCCAAGCCTTGGAAAGCGTTCTCGTAACAACAAGATTTTTGTATCCCAAAACTTCTTTCGCCAAAGATATATCGCCTGCGAATTCAATATAAGCCTCATCCACAACGACAATTCCGTCAAACCCTTCGCACAGTGCAAAAACATCCTGTTCCCGAATCAAATTGCCGGTTGGATTATTTGGGCTACACACAAAAATAATCTTAGTATCCGGGACACAAGCCGAGAGCGTAGTCTCAACATCAATCTGGAAATCATCTGTGAGCATTATAGAAATCACTTGAACATCATTAATGTCAGCGCAGACACGATACATGCCATAAGTTGGATCAAGGGTGATAACACAGTCCCTCTTGGGCTCGCAAAAAACACGAAATAGCAGGTCGATCACCTCATCAGAACCACTTCCTGCGAATATGTTTGAACTTGGAATGCCAACAAAATCACTATATAGATTCCTGACTTCTGTAGAATATGGATCAGGATATCGATTGTACCGCCCACGTGGATTTTCATTAGCATCAAGGAGTATACCGGTATCCGCATTGGCCGTTTGTCTAGCCGAAGTATATGCCTTGAGATTGGCAATATTAGGCCTAAAAAGTTTTGTAACGTCTTTCATTGTTTTTTGAAATTAGTAAATCTTAATGATACAGCCTTTGCGTGAGCGGGCAGGCCTTCTAGATCCGCAAATCTAGGGACGAACGAAGCACTGTTTGTGTCAGTTGCTTCCGTGTATTCTGTGCGAATCATGAAGTCCTCCACAGACACAGGAGACTGAAATCTGGCAGCACCTCCGGTTGGGATGACGTGATTGGAGCCCGAGACTCCGTAATCTCCCATTGGGACGCAAGTGTTCTGTCCGATAAATACAGCTCCACCTTGAATCTCCATCGAATCCCCTCTGGAATCTTTTGTCATGACTTCAGTGTGTTCAGCCTTGTACCAATTTGCGAAATCGATACCTTCGTTGATGGAATTAACAAGTACAATGAACCCATTCGCCTCAAGATCGGAAATCTCTACAGCCAACTTCTTACTTGTAGTGACCAAAACACATGGGCTATCAGCCCCATGTTCCAACTGAGACAGAAGATCAGCTCTGATTAATTCAGCGTTAGCAGTCTCATCTGCTAGAACAAGGATCTCTGAAGGCCCTGCGAAAATATCCACGCCGCATTTATCTCCGAGAAACATTTTGGCAGCGGCGACATATTTGTTGCCGGGTCCGAAGATCTTATCTACGGGTTTTATAGAATCTGTTCCATAAGCCATGCCAAATACCGCTTGAGCCCCACCTACTTGATAGACCTCATCAATACCGACAAGTTTTGCAGTAGCTAATGTGATTGGCGGAATACCTTTATCTGCAGCATTAGGAGGAGTGCATAGAACAATCCTAGGCACACCGGCAACTTTTGCAGCAATGCCAAGCATTAATACGCTGGATGGATAAAAAGCAGTTCCGCCGGGGACGTACAGTCCAACACTGCTGATAGGAGTTGAGACAAGTTTGAAACTATATCCATCTCCATTCACTTCGATGTCGCCTTTCGAGGCTAGAACAGCTTCGTTTACTTTGCGAATACGGCGAGCAGCTGTTTTTAGCATTGCAAGATCGTCTTTGGCAATCGAATTATACGCGGCATTCATCTTCGCAGGTGATGCCAGGAATCCATCAATCCTAATCTTATCGAACATCAAAGTGAGTTCGCGAAGAGCATCGTCTCCACGATTAATGACGTCAGATTTTATCTCAAGTACGGTTCCTATGACAGCTTCCGCATCAAAAGATACCCTTTCCCGTTTTTTAGCATTTTTTGGTGTTAGAATCTCCATTTTTTTGTAGAGTTAGGATTGGAAATCAAAACAGCCTGAGACTCCAAGACCGTGGCGATAGGTACGAGATTATTATCCTTAAGAGTGCTGCCTGTTTGCACAAGATCGCACACTGCGTCAGCAAGGCCCATAGCAGGTATAACTTCGACAGACCCTTGGACTTCAATGATCGAAGCATTGATTTTGTTCTTCTGTAAAAAAGACCTGAGCAAGTTGGGGAAAGAAGTTGCAATACGTTCTCCGTTAAGGGCTGTAATAGAGATATTCGATGGCCCTGCGATAACCAGAGAACACTTGCAAAATCCAAGTTCCTTAATGATGTCGACCTTGGATTGCTTCTCGAGGATGGCGTTTGTACCAACAATACCGAAATCGATAATGCCTCGTTCAACAAATTCTGGAATATCCTTTTGCCTTAGAAACAAAATTTTAAAATCCCCAGCAAGAATCATGAGTTCGCGACCATTTCGTGGCACCTCGATGCCTAGCGAAGCAAGATATTCAATGCTAGGTGTGGTCAGCCTCCCACCTTTTTGTATTCCTATTTTAAACATAGCCTTTGATATAAGAAATAAGTTGATTAACAGGTATAGTTTTTTGATTGCCACTATCCATGAATTTGACGGTCACCTCGCTTTTTGCACGTTCATCTGGGCCACTTACGACTACAAAAGGAACCTGTTTTTTCGCAGCGTATTTGAATTGTTCGGAAAGCTTAGCAGGTTCGAAATAAATCTCGGAATTAATTCCGGCGCAAACCAATTCATTATAAATGGCCAAAGAAGCCGCAGTGCTGACGGAGTCAAATAGAGTAACTAGCACCTTGGAACTCAAAGGCACATCGGCAAGTCTATTCATTTTTTCGAGTGCAAGCATTATCCTTTCAAATCCAAAAGCGACGCCAACACCGGAAAAATCTTCTTTGCAGAAAAGCCCACAAAGGTCATCGTATCGTCCGCCGGCACAGAGTGTGCCAAAGTCCACATCGTCACTTACAACTTCATAAATTATGCCTGTATAGTAATCCAAGCCACGTGCCAAACAAGGATCGAATTCGATGTACTTATCATCAATACAAAGATCTTTGCACAGCCCCATGAATTCTTCTATTTCACTCATGTCATAAGCAGAGAAATCACCTTTTGAAAAAGCATCAAACAGCTCGGTAATTTTGTTTTGAGATACGCCAATAGAAGACAATTCGTTTTTCACGCCGTCTTCGCCAATCTTAGCCATCTTGTCGATGATACGTATGAGGGCCAAAGGATCATCATCCAAGCCAAAAGAGTCCAAGATAGCGTTCATAAGCCTTCTGGAATTTACTTTTATACGGAAATTTTCGAATCCCAGCTCTTCAAAAACACTAACAATAATACGTGCAACTTCAGCCTCGGCGAGAAGGCTCTTTGTGCCGATAACATCTATATCGCATTGATAGAATTCCCTGAGTCTGCCTTTCTGAGGTTTCTCAGCACGCCATACGCGTTGAATTTGATAACGCTTAAAAGGCATAGGCAAATTCGAGTAGTTTGCAGCCACGAGCCTGGCAAAAGGTACGGTAAGATCGTAGGGGAGTGCAATGCCTCGATCACCGGAGTCTTTGAAATTGTAAGTCAATCGATCACCCTCTTCTCCATACTTCCCAAGGATAGTCTCGGCGTAGTTGATTACGGGAGTTTCTATGGTGTCGTATCCATACTTCCTAAATACGGAGCGCATAACATCCATGACGTAATCTCGTTTCGCCATATCTGTTGGGAGGAAATCGCGGGTGCCTTTCAAAATTTTCGGATCAATAATTGTTCTGGACATTGTTAAATTGATTTAAAGATACAAAAAAAGCTCGGAATCGAGCTTTGGGTAAGTGAGTACGCAGAAATGTAGTACCAGCGCCTCACTTTAACTGTGGTGATGAGTCATATATCTTGGTGTCGAATTGTTCTGGTTCTGAGTCATAGCGTTTTAATTGATTAACACGCTACCATAATATCAGCTTCGCAAAAGGCTGTCAATGTTTTTTATTTTCTGGTACGATGCGTCATATCAAATTAACAATTTCTCAATGCGAAAAGGTGAAGACAAACATCATTGGGAGAAAGAACTTACTGGTTTATGTAAGGCTCTTCTAACAATGAAAACAGTAACGGAATGTAAGCACTTCCTACGTGACATATGTACGATAACGGAAATGCGTGCAATCACGGAGAGGTGGCAGGTTGCACAAATGATAGACGAGAAAATTCCATACAGGAAAATTACAGAACAAACAGGAGTCAGTACGGCCACGATCACTAGGGTAGGTAGGTGGCTTACGCACGGAGAGAACGGATACAAAACAGCAATAAGAAGACTCAAGAAGGGTTAGCGGTCCTTGTAGACTCTAATGACGTCCTTAATGCTCTTAATAGCACGCACAGCTCTATCGAAATGGTCCAAATCATAGACCTCGATTTTTAGTAGCATCTTTTTTACATGTTTCTTGGGAGTATTGGAGACACCTACTTTGTAAATATTCACACCTAATCTGGAGAGTTTCATCGCTATATCGCGCAGCATGCCAACTCGATCATTTGCATCGATAGAAACATTTACTCTGTAAATTTGCAAAGCCTCGTAAGCGGCCTTCTCGGATAACTCCTCATTGCCAAGTACGATAGACATGGCCCTATCCATGCGATGTCTGGAAAGCAAGTCCTTGTTGGTAATATTGTCGGTTACAGCAGGTTTTCCAAGGAGTTCTTCGTCTGTATAGAATCCATGTATCATGTTTTTCACGTTGATGGTGCCATCACCAACAGAGACAATGAGCCCCTTCATATTTGTAACGTTAAACTTCTCAAATATAGTTTGTAGCACTTCAGAAGTAGGCTTTTTGAGTTTGTCATATCCGAACATAGCAAGTTCACTATTAATGAGTTGCAGTCCTGCTTTGTAGTTTTTGGTAGATCCCTGACGTTTGAAATACTCTTTGATTTTCGTGCGCGCATGACTGGTTTTTACAATGGAAAGCCACTCTCTATCAGGATGCGCTTTGGGGTCGGTTATGATCTTGACTGTATCGCCCGTCTTAAGTTGCGTTGAGAGAGGGAGGTATTCACCGCTAACGTCGGCGGATACCGCATGATCTCCAACATCTGTATGTATGTGATATGCAAAATCGATAGCGTTGGCGCCAAAAGGCAAGTCTATGACATCGCCCTTGGGTGTAAAAGAAAAAATCCTGTCTTGGAATACGTCGAATTTCAAGCTTGCTACGAAATCATAATCACTACTGACCTCTTTCTGAATTGCAAGAACCTTCTTTGCCCATTCAGCATGCTTACTGAATATTGCTGGCATCGTTTCCTTGTCTTTCGCAGCGCTCCTTGATAAATCATAAAAATAATGAGCAGCGATTCCATATTCGGATTCAAGATGCATAGTCTCTGTGCGGATTTGGAACTCCGTAATAGTGCCATCGATACCAAAGACGGTAGTGTGTAAACTTTGGTAGCCATTCACTTTCGGTACCGCGATATAATCCTTGATTCTCTTATGTTTGGGTCGAAATGTTTGATGAATAATTCCAAGGGTTCTATAACAATTATCAATATTGGTCACGATAATGCGAAGTGCAATAAGGTCATAAATATCGTGAAAAGTTTTTCCGGTATGCAGCATCTTTTTAAAAATGCTGTATAAGCTTTTTCTCCTTGCCTGGATTTTCGCTTTGATACGTTTCGATTTCAGAACACTTTGAATTTTTCTCACTGTCGACTTGAGGATATTGTCGTTTTGGAGAGCGCTGGTCTCAACAAGCTCGCGGGTCTTCTCGTAATCGGTGGGATATATGTATTTAAAACACAAGTCTTCCATTTCGGATTTGATTTCCCATATTCCAAGCAGATTTGCGATGGGAACATATATTTCAAGCGTCTCTTTTGAGATACGCAGCCTTTTGCCGGGTATACTGACGAACTCAAGAGTTCTCATATTATGCAAGCGGTCTGCAAGTTTTACCAAGATAATTCTCAGGTCCTCGGCGCTATGTATAAAAAGTCTCTTAAGAGACTCAATCTGTCTTTCCGCCATATTATGCTTGTAGTACACCTTTGACAGCTTGGTAACCCCTTGTACAAGATAAGCAACCTTTTTCCCAAAGTGCTTTTCAATATCTTTTATAGTTGCATTTGTATCTTCGGGGACATCGTGTAGCAAAGCTGTAATCAAAGTATCTTCATCTACTTTGTAATTCAAAAGAATTGCGCAAGTCGACAAAGGATGCATAATGTACGGGCTCCCATCATTTCGTTTCTGATCTCCATGAGCATCTCGGGCGAATTCATAAGCTTCAAGTAGCCTCTCATCATCAAGATCAGGCATGTACTCTTTCGCAAGTTTTATGACTGTACCAATTCTCATACATTATCCATATTACGACAAAATTATTATCCCATAAACCTATATACAATGAAAGTTGCTATTGCAATGTCAGGAGGAATTGACTCCTCTGTTACGGCGGCAATTCTCAAAGAACAAGGGCATGAATGTTTTGGTGTCCATCTTGATCTCGGTAACGCGTGCACGGCAGACAATGTCAGAGATGCAACGGCAATATGCGATCAGATCGGGATCAAGCTTCATGTGATTGATTTGGCAGACGCGTTCAAGGGGAAAATTATCAAGTACTATCTGGATGCCTATAAGAGAGGAGAGACTCCGAATCCGTGTATAATGTGTAACCCGGAAATCAAATTCGGTGAGCTGCTGGAGCAGGTTCTGGAGATGGGAGCCGACTGTATGGCGACAGGTCACTACGCGAGAGTCACGGAAAATAACGGAGAGTACGAACTGCATAGAGGAGTTGATGACACAAAAGACCAGACATATTTCCTGTATAGGTTGAATCAGGACCAGCTCTCTCGTGCCATTTTCCCTCTGGGGGGTACCAGGAAAACCGAAACACGCAAAAAGGCCAAGGACCTCGGCTTCACGGCTGTGGTAAACAAGCAGGAGAGCTCGGGAATGTGTTTCATTCCAGAAAAAACCTATGCTGAATTCTTGAAGAAAAATCTCGCAGACTCATATTTCAAAGAAGGTTTGATTGTTGATACGGAAGGGAATAAGCACGGTCGTCACATGGGATTGCCTAACTACACGTGCGGACAGCGGAAAGGAATTAGGGTGGGAGGACTCGCCAAAGCTCATTATGTCATCAAAGCGGATCACGAAAAAAACGAACTTGTGATCGGTACGGATGAACAGTTATGGCGAAACGAGATTACAGCGGACAACCTGAGCTTCATCTCGGGAGAGCTGCCAAAGGAGCCGACGCAATGCTATGCCAGAATCAGACATCTAGGTACGCTCCATCCAGTGATGCTGCACATCACTGGCGAAGATTCGTTAACAGCTGTATTTGATAAACCGGTTCGCGCGTTCACAGAAGGGCAGTCGATAGTATTCTACGATAAATCAAAAGTGATTGGCGGAGGCATTATGCGCTTCGGGTAAAACTAGGTTGTGTTAACACGCCCTAAACAACATACGAAGGATGCGTCAAACACCCTCGATTGAATAACATAGTAAAAACAGGTATAATATACGGATAAAACTATGTTTATTAAAGGTAGGAAATGGGCAAGAAGCACACCATTGAGGAGATCGTAAAAAAAGTTGATCGGAAGATCGCTTATAAACGTGAAGCCGAATTCTACAGAATAGACTTTCCGCCACCCGGCGAGCCTTTTGACATTAATGCAGCACTGGCCTACGAGATATCGCCTGATACAGCTGTGCAGTTCTCAAAAAAAGCCGGAGAGTTCATCAAGGTTGTCGCAACGTCTCTTGTACTGTTCATACTTTTCTTTTTTCTGTTCAATGCATCGGCATATTTGCAAATAGCCAAGACAAGCATATTGGAGGTTGCGAATATAGCGCAAACGGATTTGTTTGACGGATACATAGTGGACGAGGAAGAGATTGCACAAGATTTGGTAACTCTTAGCAAAGATCCGGAAGTCCAGAAGACCCAAATCCCTGAGCTTGATATAGCACTAACTCCGCCTGACAACAGAATAATCATACCTAAAATCAACAAAAACATTCCAATTGTCGAAGTAGACTCAAGTAGCCTTGCCCAGAACGACTGGACAGCGCTGGATGACGAGATCCTAGATGCGTTAAAAAACGGGGTTGTCAGATATCCTGGTACGGCATTGCCGGGCGAGGAAGGCAATACATTCATAACAGGACACAGTAGCTATTATTTCTGGGATGATGGTGATTACATAGATGTGTTTGCACTACTCCCTCAGCTGGAAATAGGAGATCAAATTGTTATGTATTACAACCAAGAGAAATACACATACGAAATCAAAGAGAAAAAGGAAGTGTCTCCGTCGGAAGTGGATGTTCTTAGGCAGCCAGAAGGTGTGAGCCAGCTTACTCTGATGACATGCACTCCCGTAGGAACTAATATACGCAGACTGATATTGGTCGCAGAGCTTATATAAAAACGTTTCGCGCAGCGAAACTCCATTCACTAAATCCTAAGTCCTAAATCCTAAGTCCTACCACTACACATCATTCAGCTTAGACAAGATATCTTCCTCAGCTTTAGCTTCCTCGTCATCGGCAGCAGCCTCTTCACGTTGTCTCATTTCGCGAGACTTTTTGGTTTCAAAATCTTTCCACTCAATAAGATGTTTGTCGTTGATACGCTTAAGTTCTTTCTCGTATTCGGAATCGAGCTTTGTAAGCTGCTCTTTTTCTTTAGTCAGAATCTTCTTGAGTTTGTCGACTTGCTCATCTGTCATGATTGGCAAAATCTGGAACCAGTAAATCTTCTCGGCATCGGTCATCGACTCAGTAGCTTTGATTAGCTCAACGAGCTGTGGATACTTAGCCTTAACTTCATCAGAGATGTTGTACTTGGTATCATCCTGCTGCGTCTGTTGGGCACCACCACTATTGCCGGTTGCGCCGGTGCCGTTAGGGTCTTTGAGATTGATTGTGCTCTTATCGTCTGCCATTTTTTATTTTAGTTTTACTAAAGGTTATTGTAAGTGAGTTTTGAAAAAAAGCAATTTTTAACCTGCGGTTGATTGCCCGGGATCGGTATATAACTCGGACGCGACAAGCTCTGCTACGGTCTTGCTGTCCCAATCGGAAGTATTTCCTGCGGCAGTTATTACCTCGTTATATACGCCACGGACAATGTCTAGGTCGTCCATTAGGTCGTTTGGCAAATCTTCTTCTTCTATGACGGAAGGATTGTCGCCCTTCTTGGCAAGTTCTTTGAACTCTCCGACGGTGAACTCCGAATTGAATATCGCTTTTACAACATTCCTCTTAGGTCCTACTTCTTTGCCATCGATCCTGAGCTCCTTCTCAAGCCAGTAAGTAGCACGCAATTTGTATCCTCTCATGTTCTGCCATGTGGTATCGACAGCTTCGTATGTTTTGTGTTTAAACTCGCCATCGGCAAGAAGATCTATGAAATATTCATCAGTCTCGGTATCTTGAATCTTTTCAAAAGATTCTGGGTTTGAATCCCTCATGTAAGTCGCGAGCATTTTAAAAAGCCAACCAATGAGAGGTAGTTCGGACATATTCATAAGAGTCTGCGATAGGCTGCTTGTTTTTTGTAAATCTTGCGCAAAATATTCCGCCATAGCCCCTGGATCCATCAAGCTTGGTGCATCGGCAGGTGGTGGCGTAGCAGGTGGGGTTGCCGGAGGATTTGTGGGAGGCTGAGTAGTCGGTTGTGCGGGAGGAGCCTGCATCGATGCTGCGGCATCTATCTCAAGTTCAGCGACAACTGCGGAAAGCTCATCAAGAAATGCTTTAGGATCATTCAATACCTGAAGAGCGGTCACTTTGTCGGCAGGGGCTTTCTTGCCACTCAGTTCAGTAACTTTAGCAGTCTTAAAGTCAACAAAGATCTGTTTTAGTTGAGGCTCGATTGAGGTACGTTTAGCCGTCAAGCCGGCGACAATATCATCGGATTTATCAAGGACGAATATGACGTCATTCAAATAAGTATCTATGTCGCCTGTTAGAGTGGAAATTTGACTCTGCACGTCCGCAGGCACTTGATCATGGTCAGACATCTCTTGATAACTTGCTTTGAGCGCAAGGAGCTTGTCTTTCTCCTTCTGCATTTGGCGCATTTTTACGACTTCCAACTCGTAAACCGCAAGAACGCTTTTAAATTTCACCATGGCCGCCTCAAGTTTATCAGGGGTGCTGACATCGGAGAAAGCCGTTGCAACATCACCATAATCTGAGACATTTGATAGAGCGGCATCTATTGCTTGCGTCAGGAGATCGTCTTCATATGTATGTCCGACCAGAGCACGGAAAGTTGCGCTTGGATACGATTCATTCTGAGCGAAGTAAGCGGAGACAGCCTTTATAAAAGGCTCTTTTTGACTCTCATCTATCTTAGCAGTCAAAGCTTCGAGGAACTTGCTCAAAGTTGGCGGCAAATTAGTCGCGACTTCGGTGGACTCCTGCCCTTGTTCTGGAGCTTCTACAGCTTCGCACGGATTTTGTGTTGGTTGATTGCCTGGAGCCATATTAATCTAGGTCTTTAAAATACATAAACGTCGCCAATTTCTCCTTCGGTCTCCTCTTTTTGTAATCTTAACTTGCGAACCATGTTCTGGAACTGATAACTGTTATTTGTAAAAGCAGACTTGTTGTAGTTGTAAATTTCACGAACAGTAGAGAGCATATTAAAAGCTTGTTGGTCCACTTTGCCTTTTTTTTCATCATTAAGCCCGTCATAAACCTCCTGATTTAGCAGGGTTGAAGGCTGGTATAAATTAATCTTGCCTTCATCGACAAGACTGACAAGCATATTTACGAAAGCCTGGTCGTCATCATCCAGCCCTGTCGGATCTTCGATAGGGTTGTTTACGATTTGCTGAGCTTCATCCGAGATAGCGGCGTTGTCCGTCGCCGGATCATATAACGGATTATATTTTACTGGTTTTTGATTTTTTTGATCGTCCATATAGTGATAAATTATGAAGTGCTCATTGGATCAATAGCTTGACCATCAATCCTGATTTCAAAGTGCAAATGTGGTCCTGTAGAATGTCCTGTAGTTCCGATAGCCCCAAGATTCTGATTTTTCTCTACATGTTGGCCTTTGCTCACATTAATACTACTCAAATGAGCATAACGACTTTCTGAGCCATCCGGATGTTTTACTTTTACAAGATTTCCATATCCACCGGATAACCCTGCGAAGATGACTTCGCCACCTCTCCACGAATTGACGGGAGAACCTATAGGAGCTGCGATATCAACACCTTGATGTACTCTGTATACATGATCGATAGGATGGAACCTCATACCGAAACCTGAACCTGCGCCACGGTAATTGGACGGTACTATGTCGTTAACGCTCATGCCTCCACGCATGATTTGATTAATTTGTTCTCGATCGACAGGATGCTTGGCTTCATGTCTCGATGAGACACCTCCCATGTATTGATCCGCTAATTTTCTGCCGGTAGCGATTTCATCTTTGATATTACTTGGGATACTTTCTCCTCTATACTGGAAATAGCTCCTGTGCAGAGGGTCAAAACGGTCTGCCGCAGCAGCGCCTGGAGAGTACAATTTTGAGAAATAAGCCAAGAAGGCAGCAGAGTACTTGCCACCTCTAAGGGCTCTGTCACCCGATAGGGCTTTGTATGACACTTCGTGTTCTCTTATATTCCTGAGCATCAGCTCAAGTTGTATTCCAAAACCGACAGCACCTTCCTCGGCAATTCCAAAGAATTGTCCGCTATTACCATCCTCTAGCTTGAGTAGTGACATCACAAGGTACGGATCGACTCCGTAATTTGCTGATGTCTCAACTATCATCTTGGCTATCACCTGTGGATCGTCAGAGATGCGTTTGTATTTGTCATTATCGAGCATCGCCATGAACTGCGTGAACCTTGGAGAGTCTTTTGATTTTTCAAATTCGGCTACTGTGTCGGCAGCTTGTTTTTGCATTCTCTCGAGAGCGGGTGACCCTTCGGCAAACTCGCGTACGATGGAAACTTTGTAACGGGAATGTACTTCTACATAACCTTGGTTGTCGTAGAAGCTGCCTTGAAGTCCTTGTCTGTGGCCGGTACGACTATGTCCTCCTTTATCAGGTGGATAAGTGACCTCTACGACTCTCACGCCGGGTTTGGATTTAAGTATCCAGCTAAGGCCGATAAGGCTCTCGGCAGCACCATTACCGCGAAAATTGACCTCGAAGTTCTTTTCATCAATCTGCTCAGTAAAAAGATCTATAAGGGCTCCGGGGGATTTGCTTTCTATTTCATTCAAAACTTCGACAGGTATAGACGCAGCAACTTCGCGAGCTTTTTCCAGATCGAATTTTCCTTCGATGTCGAAGAAATTTGCGCTACTCGCAACTTGCTCTTTGACTCTGTCCAGCATGTCGCCGACAGCAGCATTACTGGCGTCTTTTAGGTCTCCATTCGTCTCTTCGGCACGTTGTCCTTCCGGAGTTGGCGCGCTGTCTTGGACCTCAGGCAACGCTTCCGTATGAGGAATAGGCTGTTTCTCTGATTGTTCATTACCTTCTCCTGCCATAAGTTTGTTTTTTGTGTTTTTTTATCTTAATATTGTATCATATTAACAGATAAAACTCAAGGGTGGATAAAGCGGACGCACAAAGGCGCATAGAAAAACTGCGAACAAAAATAAACGATCTCAACTACAAGTATTTTGTTTTGGACGAATCGGAAGTTGGTGAGTCTATTAGAGACGCGCTAAAAAAAGAGCTTATTGACCTGGAAACACAGTTCCCGCAGTTCATTACGCCTCAGTCGCCAACTCAACGTGTCGGGAATGTACTCTCGGGGAAATTCGCCAAAATTGCTCACAAATCACGCAAGTGGAGCTTACAAGATGCTTTCTCGGAAGAAGATATAATTCTTTGGTACGAACGCCTGACAAAGTTTACGACAAACACGAATTTCGATTTTGTGACGGAGCTCAAAATAGATGGACTGAACGTCACTCTTTGGTACGAAAAAGGCAAGCTCGAAAAAGCGATTACCAGAGGGAACGGACGTGAAGGAGAGGACATTACTCACACTATCCGTACGATAAAAAGCGTACCACTTGAGCTGCGTGAGCCAATAACGATAGAAGTATCAGGCGAGGTATACATGCCAAAAGCGAGTTTTGAGAAGCTCGAAGGTTTTGCAAATCCGCGTAACGCAGCCGCAGGGACAGTTAGACAGCTCGATCCAAAAGTTGCGGAAAATCGGGACTTGGATCTGTTTTTCTACGAAATAGGCGAGTGCGACAAACGGCCACAAACCCAGAAGGAAGTCATGGAAACCCTAAACAGCCTCGGGCTCAGGACAGACTCTCATTACAAGCACCACGTGGATATAAAATCCGTCCTGGAATTCTGCAAGCAGTGGACTGATAAGCGGTCATCATTACCTTACGATATCGATGGTATAGTCATCAAAGTCAACTCAATGGAGTCACAAAAAAATCTTGGATATACGGCGAAAGCACCACGTTTCGCTATCGCTTATAAATTCCCTGCCGAGCAAGCTGTGACCAAGGTACTCGATATAATCATTCAAGTTGGAAGAACAGGTGCACTCACACCAGTTGCCGTGTTGGAACCGACACTCGTCGCTGGATCGACAGTCTCTCGTGCAACATTGCACAACGAGGACGAGATAATACGCAAAGACGTTAGGATAGGCGACACAGTCATCATACAAAAAGCAGGAGACATAATCCCTGAGGTAGTCACTGTCATGACAGATCTCCGTACTGGGGCGGAAAAGCCCTTCAAGTTCCCTAAAGAGTGCCCTGTCTGTGGCTCAGAAGTCATTAAGCCGGAGGGAGAAGCTATCTCAAGGTGTAGTAATACAAGCTGTGGGGCGATAATGAGAGAGTCTTTGGCTCATTTTGTAAGCAAGCACGCATTTGATATCGATGGACTTGGAGAAAAAGTTGTAGACCAGCTGATAGATGCCGGGTTGATACACGATGCGGCTGATATATTCGGGCTACATCGCGCAGACTTGCTGGGGCTGGAACTTTTTCAGGAAAAACGCGCAGACAATCTGCTAAACGCAGCGACTAAAGCACTGGATATCACGCTAGACAAGTTCTTATTCTCTTTGGGAATTAGGCATATAGGCGAACAAACAAGTCAGATTATTGGAAGATTTTTGCAAAACAAAGAAGTCCCAAATGAATTGATGAAGGCACCATCAAAAAGAGAAAAAGCACAGACGTCGCTGTTCGGCGATGAAGAGGTGGATGCAGACATGTTCCCAATCCCTGCAATTATGTACGCTATGGAGCGCACATCGCTAGAGGAGCTGACATCCATTGAAGGTCTCGGTGATAAGGTGGCAACTTCACTCTATGATTGGTTTGGAGAAGATGGGAACACGGAATTCCTGCAGAAATTATTCGCAAAAGGAGTCAATGTTTTGAAAATGCGAGAGATTGAGGGCAAAGAAGGCATTAGCGGCAAAACATTTGTGATAACCGGAACTTTGGAATCAATCGGCCGTAGTCAGGCCAAAGACATGATCATCAAAAACGGAGGACATGTATCAGGGTCCGTAAGTAAGCAGACGGATTATGTCATCGCTGGGGAGAATCCGGGAAGCAAATACACCAAAGCACAGGAATTAAATGTGCAAATCCTTAGCGAGGGCGATTTCTTAAACCTCTTTGAGTAACCTCGCTGATCCACACATAACAGGGACATAGCCGTCCGGCCATGACGTAGGTATGACGCCGACTGTGCCGAATTCAGAAAGATCCTCAGAGCTCATAGCGCGAGGATCATCCATAGTCACGAGAATCAACTCGTCATGTTCGTGAACAAGTTCTTCGATAATTACGCGAGGATTCTTGCCTTTTAAAAAACTCATTACAAAGAAGAATTTGCTGCCAGGGAATTCACGCTCCAGCCGCTTCCTTAGGAGCATAGCACTAGACTGCGTATGCGCCATATCAAAGACGCAGCCATCCCTGACTTCGAACCTCCCGGGTAGTGGCAGCGGACTCTTCGGCATAGTGTATCCAAGATATTCAAGAACTTGGCTGGCAAGCTCTTCATTACTGCCATCGCGAAACAGTTTAGCACCGCCACGCAGCACTCCGAGCTTCTCGCGCTCAATCTCCTCAATGGTATCTCCCAGGATGTCTGTGTGCTCTTTCTCAATATGTGTGAGAACAACAACGGCAGGCTCTTTTGCTGTGTTGGTTGCATCAAGGCGTCCACCAAGACCAGCTTCGATGACAGCATAGTCTGCGCCTTTATCGGCAAAAAACTTAAAAGCACAAACAGTGAGGAATTCAAAATAAGTAAGTGAATCGGTAGGCACTTCATGAACGAGGCGATCCAAGTCGTGATCAGAAATCTCTTCGCCATTAAATCTAATCCTCTCATTAACTCGATAAATGTGAGGGGAGTAGTAAGATCCGACTTTGAGACCTGCCTCAATAAGTCCTTGTTCGATAAGACGCACTGTAGAACCCTTGCCCTTAGAGCCAACGACATGGATGATCGGATACTTGTCTTGAGGATTCCCAAGTTTGTCCAAGGCGGTATGCATTTTTTCAAGGCCTCCACCGAGATCGCCAAAAACGCCACTCTTCTCATAGCCACCCAAGTTGTCCAAAATTTCTTGATAGCTCATGACGATATTCTATCTCCTTTGTAGCAATCTTGGAATACAACTCAGCTATATTGAAAGAGCATCAGCAGGCCTGAAAGGCCGATGCCGCGAACGAAATACATCTTAATACAATTAGCTTTTATAATGATTAAGGCTATATCTGCAGCGCACATATTTGTCTGAAGCGAACATGTTCGCTGAAGCAAATAAGTAAGCGAAGCCATAGCCGCGAATCATTATAAAAGCTATATCTCGTCCCACCCAACTTCGGTAATAGCTGCCTCGACGACTTTAGCAGTTCGTGGGTCTTCGTGACTGTCAGAAGGGTTAAAAGAAGGTTCGATATTCACCTTGGCAAGTTCGCACTCCAGCTTGATATTTTTGCCAAAAACTTTCTTAAAAGCCCTCTCAATAACATCATGGCCCTGCACATTGTTGACTTTTTCCAGATGGAAGTTGGTTGAGAATCCGATTGTTATAACTCCATTCTCCACTTTCATAATACTGCCTGTCTGGAAAGATCTCTTCACCGAAGGGGTTGTGACATTCTCAATAATGCGTGGGAAATTCTTTTTGACACTCTCAAGAGACAGATCAATAACTTTGTCAGCCTTCTCTTGAGGAGTTGATACAATAGGCGTGTTTTCTGCGATCGAGGTCTTGCTACTACTACTCGCTACTGATTTCTGACTACTTCCTGCGTCTTCTGCCTTGCTCTCACTGCTACTCGCTACTGACTTCTGACTACTTCCCATGTCTTGTGTATTGCTGACTTTTATAGCGGCAACTTCAAGTGGCAGTTGAGGTATCACCGATGTCCTGCCATCTTCATAGGCCTCCTGAAATGTCTCAATCATTTCCAAAATGCGACCAATCTTTGCGTGGTCATTTGCTTTCACCGCTTCCAGCATTCTTTCTCGTAAAAACTCGAGGAAATCACGCGTGAATTGACTCAAGTCATATCCGTCAAAATGTATGTCACTTATCGTAGAAAGTGCTTTGCCTATTTCTTCGCTAACAAGGTACTCATATAATTGCGTAATAGCTTTGTGTCCGGTTATTCCAAGACTTTTTTTAACAGCTTCATAAGTCAATTTGCCTTCAAAAGTTATTTGTTCCATGAGCCCGATAGCGTCGCGAAGACCGCCATCAACATTGCGAGCTATAAGTTCCAAAGCATCAAGCTCCGCTTCAACTTTCTCATGCTGAGCGATATAACCAAGCCGCGCAACTATCGATTTAACATCAACTCTCTTAAAATCGAACCTCTGACATCTCGAAATAATGGTCTCAGGCACTTTGTGCGACTCTGTTGTAGCTAATATAAAATAGACATGCTCAGGCGGTTCTTCAAGGGTCTTAAGAAGTGCGTTAAAAGCGTCCTTGGAAAGCATATGTACCTCATCAATAATATAGATCTTCGATTTAGCATGAGTTGGCGAAAACTGAATCTTTTCTTTTAGAGCGCGAATCTCGTCAATACCACGATTCGATGCGGCATCGATTTCGATAAGATCTATAAGCCTGCCTTCAGTGGCGCCAATACAAAGGTCGCACTTTTCGCAAGGTTCGCCATTGTCAGACAAATTTTCGCAGTTAATAGTCTTGGCAACAAGTCTGGCTGTCGTTGTCTTGCCGGTACCGCGAGGCCCGCAAAAAAGATATGCATGTGAGATAGAGCCACCCTTGACGGCATTGAGAAGAGTTTGACGAATATGATCTTGCCCGACAAGGTTGCCGAAATTCTGTGGTCTGTATTTCCGATAAAGAGCAATATCTGACATGAAAGTAGAAAGTTTTATGGAAAGGAGTGCCAATATACCCTTTATCAAAGGGTTTTTAAAGCCTTTTTCATTTTGTCTACAAATATCTCGCGATCAAATGTCAAAGCATGCTTGCGTGTATTCATGAATCTGTAATGCGGCTCGTTTAGCAGTAATTTCGCGAGGCCGTCTTCGACAGATTCCAGCGTAGGCTCGTCGAAGAACTCCCCAGTTACGCCCTCAAGGATAGTCTCCGTAGCTCCGCCACCTCGATAAGCAAGCACTGGTTTACCGCAAGCCATAGCTTCAACAGGTACAATCCCGAAGTCGTCTTCCCCGGGAAAAAGCAATGCTCGGCAGTTCTCCATATACTCTTTAACTACGCTATCGGATTTGAAACCAAGGAAATCGATCGAAGGACCGGAAATGCTTTCAAGATATTCTCTTGCGCTCCCGTCTCCAATAATAACAAGTCGTCTGCCAAGGCGATTAAATAAGGAAATGGCCAAATCGATTCTCTTGTATGGGGTCAAAGCGGACACTATCAGAAAGTAATTCTCATGGGTATTGCGTGGTGAGAAACGCCTCACGTCAACAGGAGGGAAGATCACCTCCGAATCACGTCTGTAATATTTGCGAATACGACCTCTTACGGTCTCCGAGTTAGCGACATAATGATCAACTCTGTCGGAAGCTGTTCGGTCCCACATGCGAACTTTTTCAACTCGTTTGGCGACAATCCTCTTTGTGAAATCGCTCATGTTTTGTTCCGCAAGATAGTTATGAGTCCAGTCCCACGCATATCGCATAGGGGAGTGGCAATAGCATAGATGTTTTGTGCGCAAATTAGGAACAATCCCATGTGCATATGCATTGCTGGAACTGATCACAACGTCGAACTTCGACAGGTCGAATTGCTCGATGGCGGCAGGCATAAAAGGGAAAAAGTATTTGTGCCGCTTCTTTAAAAAGTTAGGAAGTTTGTGAAGAGAGGAAGGACGTACCCGCTCACTTGGGAAAATCCCACCAGCGACTTTTTCGTCGTATAGCAGCGTGTAAATAGGTGCCTTAGGATACATCTGAGCAAGCTCGGCGAGTACTCTTTCGGCGCCGCCCATGCGTATCAAGAAGTCATGTACGAGAGCAACGTTCAATTTTTTGTTTGTATTAGTATTTCAAAAGTTTGCTTAGCGGCCTTATCCCAGTCAAAATCAAGAAGTCTCTCCGTACCCATCTTAACCATCCTTTCCCTCATCGACAAGTCACGAATCATTTGATCCAGCCCTTGTGCTATGTCGCTCTCATCAAGAGGCTGGACGCCGTAGCAAGCTTGCATGCCAACTTCGCGCAGAACAGGTATGTCAGAGACAAGCACAGGTGTTTTTGTTAGGAAAGCCTCCAAAACAGGCAACCCGAAACCTTCATAAAGAGAAGGAAAAGCAAAAAGAGAAGCGTTATTCAGCAGGCACGATTTCTCTTCCTCGTTCACGTAATCGGTAAAGATAATGCGATCACGCGCATCGGAAGTGCTCGCGGCATCAAAGACGTCCTGCGCGCCATAACCACCTTTGCCAACCAAGACTAATTTCCAGTCGCGATGCGGCAGACTCGAAAAAGCACGTACAAGTCTCGATAGATTTTTCTTGTATTCGATTCTGCCTATAAAGATGACATATTTGTCGTCTTTCGTTAGCCCAAACTTGTGCAAATACTTGTCATCAGATGGGGGAAGCTTGGAAACGCCATGATGCACGACGTGTATCTTGGATTTCGGACATTTATAAACCTCCTGCAGCTCATTGCTTGTAAACTCGCTCGGCACCAAAATGGTAGTAGCATGTCTGACGGCGTATTTGGTACTCCAATTGAGATAGAGTCTCTGACGCAGTGTATAAACCTTGGGATACCTCTTGAAAGCAATATCATGGATCATAATTGCACTTCGTTTCGGCCTTATTAGAGGCAAAACATGCGAAGGCACAAACAAAACATCGGGCCTGCCAAAAAGCATTTTCAGACTTAGCCCGGCAATGGTCCACAGTCTTCTGCGTTTGATGACGATTTGGTGCTCCTGCGGAAAATCCGGAAGAATATCACGCACATAAAGCCTGACATCATGGCCCAGGTCTGTCGCCAGCTTATAGATTCGATTAATTATTTCAAAAGAATACTTCTCGACTCCTGTCGACTGCTGCCGTCCATACCGAGATGCATCGATTGCGATTTTCAAAATAGATAATAGATAGCAAGTAACAGATAGCAAAGAGCAGTATACACAAAATACAACAATAGCAGAATAGATTGCAGACTGGCCTGTATATGAGAAATAGAGGACAGAGACCGGCAAAGCTACAATGCATGTTGATAGATCCGGCAGCAGGCAAAAAACAATCCCCTTGGTGGGTTTAATAGCTAAATTCAAAGATTTTCATGTTGTTTTGAATGATCTTGAAATCTCTATCCATGCCCGAGCACAACTCCCCATACCTCTTTAGCTCCAGCTTCTTTTAGCGTTCTTGCACACTCGGATAGGGTAGCCCCTGTAGTGCATATATCGTCAATTAGTATGATGTTCTTTCCACTGACGTCTCCACAAACTGCAAAAGCATTGCGCAGATTGGACAGCCTGTCAGCCCTGTGGAGTTCAGCTTGAGGCTTGGTGTGTACTTTTCTTGTCAAAAAATCACATCGTGGAAAATCTATGCAATAAAGCAGCTCGGCAGCTTGATTGAAACCGCGCCATTTCTCCCTCTTGCGATGTAGCGGGACAGCCGCAGCAATATAATCATTTGCAAAATTGCACTTCAAAACACATTCGATATCATGGCGAAAATACCCAGAGACTTCTCTAATAAAGCGGTATTTGATAGCTTTCACAGCCTTCTGCAGTACGCCACCTTTTTCATATCTATATATAGAAAAAACACCGCTCAAATACTTAGCGGGAATCAGCTCGTCAACTCTATGTATTTGGGCAAAACACGTTCCGCAAATAAGCTCACCGCTTGCGCCACAAGATACGCATTTGCTTGGAAACAAGAGATCAAGCATCAACCTTCTGATTGCAGATAGAGACGAAACCATATACGATAGAAAAGCACACAAATATTAAATTTTACTGAAAAAATGGCTCGAGAACATTCCGCAGGAATAATTGTTTTCAGACGAGTAAGAGACAAACAACTCTATCTTATTTTGCATTATCAGGCAGGGCATTGGGGATTTCCAAAAGGACATATCGAGTTTGAAGAAACAGACAAGGAGGCTGCGACAAGGGAAGTGGCCGAAGAAACCGGTATCTACAGCATAGATATTGATGACAATTTTCACGAGGAGCTTAAATACATGTTCACCGACGGAGACCACAAGATATTAAAAACTGTGACATTCTTCCTTGGCGAAACGAATCAGGAAGAAGTAACTCTATCCAAAGAGCACAAGGACTACAAATGGCTGCCATTCAACTTCGCATACAAGACAGTAACTTTTGAATCAACAAAGGAACTACTCAGGAAAGCGGATGATTATTTAAACAGTCAGTCGGACGGAAATCTTTAAGCCCGAGAGCCTTAGGCAATAAAAAGCTTGAGGAAGAGTAGTGTTTGCATTAAAATTGCGCCGCTCAAACAGCAAATTAAAAATTAGGGCGATTAGCGAAAGTTGGGGAGCCATCAGCTCGGTGCCTAAGAAGCGCATAGCGATTCTGGCACCATATAAAAAGCGCAAAAGCGCTCCGACAGAAATCGATCGTTCAGCAGGAACAAAAAGCACATTAAAAATCAGGGCGATTAGCTCAGTTGGTTAGAGCGCAACATTGACGTTGTTGAGGTCAGTGGTTCGACTCCACTATCGCCCACCACCTTCGTTTCCGACTTAATAACGCTATTTATAGCTTCTAGAAGAAGTGTTTTTGTGGTATAATCGAGAGATATAATTTTAATGCATATGGACGAAAATAAATACAGTGTGCCGAGAAGGGAGGGAGAAAAGTTCCGTGCATATGATGTCCGTGTTGAAGAAACAGAATTGGATGAATTTGCTCAGAATGGTGATGATTGTATCAGAGTACAGCATGCAACCAGACAAGGTGCTTTCAGTGTTGTTAGCGGCAAAGGACCAAAAGCTTATCTTGAAGAGAGACAGCCAGAACCTTACTGTGGATTTTCTCCGGATTCAGATAGTCGCTGGAGAAAAATATATGATGCCATTGATCGTGCGATTACTGATTTAAACGAGGATGCTTTCGGCGATTTTTATCGTGGAACAGACAATGTGCGATTGGAAATCCCTTTAAATCAATTGACCGACATCGATTTCGCTGAAGAAATCATTGAATTTGATGGAGATACTTTTCAGAAAGTCGGCTTGAATAATAGAAAAGCTTGGGTGTGTGAAATGTTTGAATATATACAAGAACGCATAAAAACATCTTTGTTTTCGGATTCGCCGATAGGGGTTAAAGCAGGCAAAATTAGGGACTCTTTGGCGAAAAAAATTTGTGGTAGACAAGACGTGGGATGTCGATTCGAAATCAAAGATAATGTTCTGATTTTGACAGTGTCTTGTAGTAGACCAAGGAATCTCCGTAATAATATCGATACAGGTGCGATTATTACAGATGGTGTGCTATCTTTTGGAAGTAGTGATGTCCCTGCTGATGTTGATGATTTTGATGCAGGGAGTATTGCTGATGAAAATAGAATGAATTCCCAAAAACGTATCGGCGCTTATTTCGAGATTTTGAAGGATCGTTGTTTGATTGCATGGAAGGAACATAAACTTTTGAAATTGGACATACCCGGGCTTTTAAACAGTGAGTTCCGTGATTTTATGAGGTTGGTTGATAAAATTAACGACGAGGAGGGATTTGAAAATGCTTTTAGGTTACAGAGTGGGTACATGTTCGATTTGATTTCAGCATTGGAGTTGAAGTGGAAATCTATTTTTCAAACTCCTAAAGAAATAAAAAAAGAAAATGTAGATATCCCAATGGTAGGTCAAGTTGACGTTCATGTCCCTCTGGCTACCAAAGCGGCTTTTGATAAATTTGGAGCTGATATTTCTAAGAAGGTTGATGTTGATGGATATACATTTTTATTTACTCCTATTTCGATATCGGATAATGATTATATGGAATGTAGATTTTTCGTTATAACGCCTGACGGTTTTTTCTATCCACGATTGGCTTATAAATCCAAGTCCGGAGTTAGGTGGAGGGTTTCTTCATCTGTTAAACCGGGGAGTTCGTATGGGAAAGGTTCTCTCTCTTACGCATCTGAAACAATCCCTATCGAGGAAGTCGATAACGTCCTGAATGAACTTGAAGGTTCGGTCGACAGACGCAGAAGATCTGAGGATTTTGAATGTGACAGCGGTTCGTTGTCGGAAGTCGATACTTATTATACGGAAGGTATTCGTAAAAGATTGCCGTTGCCGAGGTTTTATCATTTGTCGGATATTGATCCGAATTCCGCTTTGTGCAACAAAGCAGATGTTGATAGGTTTTTTGCCTCAAATTCGGTACCTGAAGATTTTATACCGGATTTTAGTCGCGATCCGATAAGTTCTTGTGTTCGTACGGATGGTGTAACGATAGAAAAATATAAGCATAATTATCACGAAGTACAGCTTCTTTTCCATATGGCTTCAGATGGGAAAGGTCGTGTTTGGGTTGACCATATCGAGGAAATCGGTGGTAAAATAACAAGTTTTGGTACGAGAAAATCAGTTTTGGTTTGCGGACCATTTTCAGTTAAACCATATCAATATAATCACGATATAGGAGGGTTGAATCCTGATAAAGTTACTCAATGGACCAAGGATTGTTATGTTTATGATCCTAGGGCTGGTGATAACTTGAATATTAAAAAAACTTTTATTGTAAGCAATGATCCTGCTCGTCCTATCGATACTGTTCTAGCTGATATTGGCTATGATTATTCCGATATCACTCCATTGTTCGATAGATTGCCCTTGATTCAGGCCTACAGAAACGCAAGAGGGATAGAACGAAAATGATGCAAGCCGACCATGATTCTTAACGAGGGTTGCATTTGTTAAACACAAACACTAGATACCAAAGGTGACCAATATTATAAATTCGTTTTGCGAAACTCAAATCCAAACAAAAAATAAGTAGAAGAAAGTGTGTTACCATAGACCAAGGAAGCGAAGCGGTTCTTGGTCTCTATTATCAGTTGATTGCGATAGCAATCTTCTTATTGGTATTGGCCTGATGAGTGAGTTGTCTTTATCAGATTAGTCAGTAACGTCTTTGTTAAAATCATGCTTGAAATTTAACGTTAGGTAACGGATATGTTAAATGAATGCGCATTATAAAAAAGTCATATAAGCCCTTTTAAACAAACCCTTATTTTGTTAAACTAGAATCAGATAAAAACAACAAACAATGAGATTTAAAATCGCAAAATTTTCAGCCCAAAAAGCACAAAAAACAGTTGCCAACTCATCTAGAATCGAAGGCTACAAGGGCACAAAAGATAGGAGCCTTAAGATGAAAACACGCAAGATAGCCTCAAATCTTTGTTCATGAAATATTCTTCGGATCAAGATTATATTTATTATTCGGGGACTAATATTCCGGTTAATAAACTTGGGATACAAAACCAAACAGAAATCGATGAATTGGAAGCTCAGTTGTTTTTGAAAACATACGAACATTTCCATGAAAATTTAAATGAAAAAACTCTTTTCAATCAGAAGTACTTAAAAGATTTACATAAATTCGCATTTGCAAAACTTTACTCTTGGGCAGGGAAGTATAGGACTAAAAATATCTCAAAAGGTGATACGGTTTTTTGCCAAGCAAGACATCTTGAAGAGCAGATTGAAAAATTCTTCGCGGAATTTAAAAAAGAAAATTATCTCAGAGATTATCACGATAAAACATCTGAAGAATTTGCTGAGGTAGTAGCATACTTCATGTGCGAGCTGATTGCGTTGCATCCGTTCAATGAGCTCAACGGAAGAACTATTAGGTTGTTTTTCGACATGATAGCCGTATATAACGGCTATGAGTATATAAATTACGACAATATAAGCGCCAGAGCAGATAACAAATTCATTCAAGCCTCAAAACGTTGTATGCATAAGGATTGCAAACCGATGGAGGAAATCATTTTGAAAGGGTTGAAGAAGGCGAAATAAAATTATTTCTACCTGTTAAAAGAGAACCCGAACAAAAAATAAGTAGAAAAATGTGTGTTTGGCACAGCGCAAGGAAGAAAAGCGATCCACTCGCCACACAGCACGAAATTCCTGAGAGTGATCTAGTGCTTCCCATTCAAGACAGCAGAGATCATAGCAGCTAACTTAGGACTGCTAAGTAGCCCTGCATGAGTAACAGCCTGTTGGCCACGCAGTAATACATTTAATGCTGCTCTATCGAGAATACAATTTCTCCAAGGAGCTATCTTGTCATCAGTAGAAGAAACGGAGATTACTCTGCCTCTTGTGTCGTCACTGACAGCAGCTAAACGGCGTGTTAGAAAGTCGCTACCGGGCGACAGTTCCCGTAGGGCAGAGTCTTGCCTTACCAGACCAACCAGATGTGCCACAGGCGCACCTTGCCACGGTGTCCCTAATGTAACAATACGACCAATCCTTGCGCGCGTATCATCGTCAAGGCTGTCGCATGCAAGTACAGCAAGTATACCGCCTCTACTATGACAAACTAGATTGATCACTTCATCATCTCTGCTTTTAATTTCACGCCTCAACTCTTCGGCTGCATCATCAGCTGGAAGAGGACTACGGAATCGTGGCTCTTCGTAATTAGTAGAGGTAGACATACCGGGCACCATGCTGGCTAATGGGCGGAAGACCCTATTCGCAGATGCGTAGCCAGGCACTACAATATGTGAAGCGTTGTGGCCGTTGCGTGGTGGCGCAGGACTATGTACTCCATTGCGTCCTGTCAGCATAAGACGAGCCAAATAATCGGCATTACCAACGACATTACTTGGAGTTATCCATGGCCTCAATCGTTCCATCCTAGAAAGTCGAGGATCTTGATTCGGATCGTCAATAAAAGCAACATCCCCCGAACCCATCGTACTGAGAATAGTCGCCTTAAGCTGTGATTTTCCCATATCAAAAATGGATATATTAGTCAGAAATATACCACTTATTGAATTTTGTTCAATGGTTTTAGAGATTCCTCAAATCAAAAAAACTCCCATGGCATAAATATAGTCTACGCCACGAGAGTTTTTAATACTTAGCTCAAAACTTCAATCTACTTCTTTGTAGACAAAATCTTGTACATTCCACAACCACATGTGCCGCAAGAACCTTTCATAGCTGGGCGACCATTTTTCATTTTGACTTCTGTTGTGTCCACCATAGGGCAGGTGGCTTTACACTTCATACACCATCCTGTGACTTGATCATCTGACATGGAGGCAGGGTTTAAAATATATTAATTAGATTGTATCATATTAATAAAGATAAGTCGCACTATATCCACAAACAAAAAACCCCTCTCATGTATGGGGGGGGCTTTTTGATATTTAATAGTCGTCTTCTTCTAATTCATCGTCATCAGAACCATCCATTAAGTCGCAGTAACACTCGCACTGTGGGAACTCACAACGGACGCAATCTTCGCATCCAGCGCCACAACGGCAATCGTTTTGCATAGATCGTTTTGTGAATGAACTAACGATAGAAAAACTATCTCCTTTTTTTCGCAGGAGCCTTCTTGGCAACCTTCTTCTTAGGAGCAGCTTTCTTGACTACTTTCTTAACTGTTTTCTTAACAACTTTCTTAACAGCCTTCTTTGGGGCTGCCTTTTTTGCTACTTTCTTCTTTGGAGTAGCTTTCTTTTTTGCTGGCATTTTTGTTTTTTTGTTAGGTTATTTGAAACCGAGGAAATTATCTTACTTTTTAAAAAAAAAGCAATAGCGAAATAACGGCTTATTTAAGCCGTTATCAAGGCGGAAGATTTTTTATAATTTTTTTTAAAAAAAACGTATTGACCGCACCGAATAAAGTAAATAGAATCGGCTCAGTTTTTATGCATTTTATTTCCTTTTATGGGAGCCTAAAAAACTCCTCCTCCTATAAAAGAGATGACTAATCTAACTCCACCCCTACTATCGAGGCAACAGCAGAATATTCTAAAAAGCAATAGGATACCTAGTCTTGTAATAGGGAACAGAATACCAAAGGATTATTTCATTGCAAAAGGCACCGGTGAAAGTGATATAACAGTACACGCGGGATCTTACCATCTTGCTCTTCATGCTGCGAGGATAGAGATGTGCAATATGATGTCTTATTCATCAATCTTGCCCGGCATTGCGAACTTGATAGAGAGGCCGGAGAAATTAGTTCACGGATGCGTTATGGAGGCGATAGTTGCAGCAGCCGATTCGTCGGCCGGAGAGAGGGCAACAGCGGGTATTATCTATGGATGGCTATATGATCGTAAAAGCGGTGATAAGTACGGAGGCTTGGTATGTGAATACAATGGTAAGCTGCCGGTAGAAGAGGCAACAGAGAGTTTGAACTTAAGTTTGCAAGAACTATATACCAACGGATATTCAGATGATTACGAAATGAGAGACATCACTCTCAATACGGAGAGTTTTATGGTGAAGAAGAAGCATGGTACGGCACTTGTTGCACTTTGCTTCACGAGTTACGAATATCCGATACTTAACCAGTAGTACCAGCTATGGAGGATAATATAAACTTCGGCGGATTACCGCCAGAATTGAGTATGTACAGTAACTCAAGGTTTGTCATTTTGCCGGTTCCTTACGACGGTACAAGCACATGGATCAAAGGAGCGGACAAAGGTCCAGGCGCGATCATTGAGGCGTCAATGAATATGGAGCTATATGATATCGAGACAGATTCTGAGCCATGCGAAGAGGGAATATTTACCGACGCTCCCATTAATTGTGACGGCACGCCTGATGAACTGTCGGAGCTAGTGGAAGAGCAAGTATCAAAGCACCTGACGGCAAACAAATTGGTTTGCGTCGTAGGAGGCGAACACTCTGTAAGTATAGGTGCGATGAGAGCTCACCAAGGTAAAGATTTCTCGGTTTTGCAACTGGATGCTCACTCAGACATGAGGGATGAATATCATGGATCAAAATGCAATCATGCTTGCGTAATGGCGCGCGCCAAAGAAGTAGCAAGCGTTGTACAAGTGGGAATACGAAGCATGGACGCAAGTGAAAGAGATAACTTGGGTGATGTATTTTTCGCACATGACATCCAGGAGAACAAAAATTGGATCAGCGATGTTGTCAGTAAGCTCAAAGACGATGTCTACATCACAATAGACTTGGACGTATTTGACCATTCGCAAATGCCATCGACAGGCACGCCGGAACCGGGAGGACTAATGTGGTATCAAGTTAATGATTTGTTAAAGCAAGTTGCCAAACACAAGAATATAATCGGGTTCGATGTCGTTGAACTATGCCCACATGCGGATAACAAAGCACCGGATTTTCTGGCTGCAAAACTCATATATAAGACGATGGCCTACTACTTAAATAAATAAATAATGAAAAAAGAAGATCTGCTAAAAGACGTTGTAAAGCATATCGATATCTCAAAAATCGATGCGGCTTCAATCATCGATGCAATGCGCGAAATGTCATTCACATCCCGTGATACCGCCCGTGCCGCCGATATTTTGAATATGATGATTCGTGAGGAAGGGGCGGCCAATATACTGACTCTTGCCGGTAGTACAAGCGCTGGAGGATGTATGCAGGTGTATGTAGACATGGTGAAATACGGAATGATAGATGCAATAGTCGCAACCGGCGCAAGTATAGTGGATATGGATTTTTTTGAAGCACTTGGATTCAAACATTACAAGGGCAGTCCGTACGTAGACGATAACGAACTAAGGGCCCTATATATAGATCGTATATACGATACATATATAGATGAGGGCGAACTACAAACATGTGACAAAACTGTGAAAGAAATCGCAGATAGTCTTGAGCCAAGACCATATTCGTCACGAGAATTTATCAAAGAGATGGGCAAATATTTAGTTAAGCATTCAAAGAAAAAAGAATCGCTAATACAAGTAGCATACGAGAATAATGTGCCAATATTCTGTCCGGCTTTCTCCGACTCAAGTGCGGGATTTGGATTGGTACTGCATCAAGTAGGTAGTCCAGATAAACACGTCACTATAGATTCCGTTAGAGATTTCCGTGAACTTACGGAGGTAAAGATGGAAGCTGGAGGTTCGGGATTATTTATGATCGGTGGTGGAGTTCCAAAAAACTTTGCGCAAGATACAGTTGTTTGCGCAGAGCTGCTTGGGAAAGAAGTACCGATGCATAAATATGCTATCCAAATAACAGTCGCAGACGTACGTGACGGAGCATGTTCGAGTTCGACTTTGAAAGAAGCGAGCTCATGGGGCAAAGTAGATACAACATACGAGCAAATGGTATACGCGGAAGCTACTACCGTAGTTCCTCTGATTGTTGGATACGCTTACCAAAAAGGCTACTGGAAGACCAGAGGTAAAAGAGAGTACTCCAAGCTTTTTGATTAGTGTGGACAGGCACTAGACGGACAATCTCTTCATCTCGACTTGCATCATGGCGGCTGTAATTAAAACCGACACTACATCGGCGGCAGGGAACGCAAAGAATACGCCGTTTAAGTCGTAGAATATCGGTAGAATCAGCACAAATGGAAGCAAGCACAGAACCTGTCTTAGTATTGATAAAAAGAAAGCGGGCCCAGCTTTTCCTATTGCTTGATAATAACCGCCGGCAATTGCTTGAAAACCGATAAAAGGCAACATGATGACAATAATTCTTGTTGCATATGTAGCTAAGTTAATCAGCTCAGCATCGGAGCTGAATACTTTGGCAAGCACCTCGGCAAATATCAGGAGCAAAACAAAACCTATCATCGACATGACAGTAGCAACCTTCATAGAGAGCTTTGTAACGTGTTTTGCGCGGCCGTAATCTTTGGCTCCATAGTTGTATCCCAAAATAGGCTGCAAGCCCTGTACCAGTCCAAACATAGGCATCATGACGATCATAAAGATGCGATTGACTACGCCAAACGCAGCAATGGCAATATCGCCACCATAAATCGCTAGTGAGTGATTAATAACAATCGCCATTGCGCTACCGGCGACATGTCTTCCGAGAGACGCAGCCCCGATAGCAAAGATCTCTTTCACAGTCCGTAATTTTAGAGCAAGATTTTTAAAATGGATATAAACGCCACTCCTTCCCGTAGCAAAATAGTAAACAGCACACGCAGCAGCTGAGAACTGAGCAATCACAGTAGCTATTGCAGCGCCTTTGATACCCATATCAAGTCCAAAAATAAATATTGGATCAAGTACAACATTGACGCCAGCCGACATCATCATAACCATCATTGCAAACTTAGCATTTCCCTCTGCTCTGATTATGCTATTGCCTCCCATCGCAAAGAATATAAAAAGAGTACCAAGGAAAATAGTGCTCATGTACTCGGCGGCATAAGGGAGGATAGTTTCAGTCGCACCAAACAGTGACAGGATCGGCTTTGTAAACAAAAGACCTACAATGGTAAGAAGAAGACCGCTTAACATAGAAAGCGAGAAAAAATTGCCCAAGACTCGCTCAGCTTTTTTGAAATCCTTTGATCCCAAAGCTCGAGAAATGATAGAGGAACTGCCTATGCCGACCGTCTGAGCCAGTGCCATAACAATCATCTGTATCGGAAAAGCGATAGCAAGACCGGCAATACCCAAAGTCCCGACACTATGACCGATGAAGATAGTATCCGCAACATTATAAAGGCTCATTACAAGAAGTCCGATCGTTGCAGGAAGAGACTGTTGAAACAGAAGCTTAGGGATTTTCTCGGATTCAAGGCGTTTATGATATCCTGACATCAGGTCTATTAGTAGAATAAATTGCGCTTAAGTATAATCGAAAACATTGAGAAACCTAGTATAAGGCTATGGACTCCCGAGGACTTTCGTGGTATAATTTAATATGAGAATGTAATTGACTGTAGAATTCTTTTTGATAATACTAAACAAACTTAAGTTAAGTATCTTACATGGATAATACAGACCCTACAGGTCAGGGATCAAATAATGGTAATGGTAGAGGCGACAACGGCGCCTATACTCCTCCAACTTTTTTACAAGGAAATCAAGGAGGGGCGGCAGGAAGTTCGGCCACTGATAATACATCAGTCACTACACCTACGCCACCAGTACCAGCACCGCCAGCGCCAGTAGGATTTGGATCATACGCACCGCCAGCAGCACCGACTGCACCAGCACCTACGCCAGCACCGCCAGCGCCAGTAGGATTTGGATCATACGCACCGCCAGCAGCACCGGCTACACCTACACCACCAGCACCGCCAGCGCCAGTAGGATTTGGATCATACGCACCGCCAGCAGCACCGACTGCACCAGCACCAGTACCAGCACCGCCAGCGCCAGTAGGATTTGGATCATACGCACCGCCAGCAGCACCGGCTGCACCAGCACCTACAACATCACCTACAGCCCAAGCTGGAGGATTTGGAGCTTACACCCCACCACCGCCACCAGCCCAAGCTGGAGGATTTGGAGCTTACGCCCCGCCACCGCCACCAGCCCAAGCTGGAGGATTCGGGACTTACAATCCGCCACCGGCTGGAGGATTCGGAGGAGGATTCGGTGCGGGAGCATCAGGCGGTTTTGGACCAAAAGTTGACCCAGCTCTTGCTAATTACAGATTCTGGGATCATATGAATACGTTCAAAACTACTGTGAAAATTCCACTACACAGCTTGAATTTTGATGAGAACTACTTCATTAAACTTCTTGCAGGATCTATATCTCTTACAAAAGATGAGAAGAAAAGAATCGTAGATTCCATACCTAAGCTTAGACAAGAACAGGTAGATGAACTTATCAAGATTCTCGAGGAAGAAAAGGACAAATTCATTGAACTGTCACCAAAACACGCAGCGCAACTTAAGAAGCTTGAGGATGAGCACAGGCAAGATTGGCAAGACATTGAGCTTATGTACGAACAAGAGAACCGTAGCCACGCTGAGCAAGGGCAAGTTGATGACATCAAGAAACAGCTCGGGATTTAAGGGCTAGGTCCTACCTGAAAAGAAACTCCTTTCACTAATCCCTGAGTCCTAAATCCTAAGTCCTACCCAAGTATTCTGCCTTTAAATCTGCCACTGCTTTTCAGCATGCCGAGCCTTACATTCTTGAGCTCGTATCTCAGCTTGGATTTACTCACAACCTCAACTTGCAGGTAATTGTCAGTAGTGCCGACCCAGACATCATCTTTTTGATGTTCAAAAAGTACTGACTGTGTGGAGCCTACGAACTTCTCTTTATACGATCCACGCATCTTGTCGGATAGGTCGCGTATCTCACGTGAGCGCTCAACCTTGATAACATACGGGATTTGGTTTTTTGCTTTTGCGGCTGGAGTACCGTCTCTTTTGGAATATCTGAAGGTATGTATTTTTGCGAAATTAATATCCGAAAGCAGATCCAAAGTTTGCTTATGTTCAACGTCGGTCTCACCGGGGAAGCCGGTGATGATATCTGTTGTAACCGCAATGTCAGGGGAAGCGTCACGTATATCGGCAATCAACTTTTTGAAATCAGATGTACTATAATTACGTCCCATCCTTTTAAGAACACTATCGCAGCCGGATTGTGCACAGATATGGAGATGACGACAGAAGTTAGGATGGGAAAGCACTTCGGCAACTCTCTCGTCAAAGACAAACGGCTCTAGCGAACTGATTCTTATCCTAGCTGGCAGCTCTGCTAATAAAATCAACATGAGGTCCCAGAAATCCATGCCATTATCTTGCCACTCGCCAATATTTATACCGGTAAGTACAAGCTCTTTGGATCCTCCAATAATCAGCCTGGAAGCATCATAAAGCACTTCATCATATGGCTTGCTTTCGCATTTACCACGTGCGAAAGGGATCACGCAGTACGTACAATAATTCTCGCATCCATCTTGGATTTTGAGATTAGATCTGGTCACCAAAACATTATCAATGCCTCCCGATTCTCCATCCCCAAGGAACTCAAGAATTTCGGCAGGATCTTGCGCAACTAAATCGACACCATCGATTTGATAAGCATTCTCAGAGACACGCGGGCCACAGCCAAACACGATAACTTTTTTATCAAGGTATGGATAAATCTCTTGCCTCGACTTACGATCGGCAACATGTGTGACAGTGCAGGTGTTAACGATGACAACATCGGCATCCTCCGGATCAGCAACGATAGAATGAGAACGAGAAGCGAGCTGATCAATCAGCTTTTCGGACTCGTATCTGTTTGAACGACAACCGAGTGTTTTAATAAAAATACGCATTATGTGAACAGATAGACTTTAAAAAGGGGCTCAAGTATAGTAAATTAAAAGGCGGATTTCTATCATTAAAACAAAAAAACAAAATGAAAAAACTTATAGCTATTTTTGGAGTTGTCTCAATTCTTACGATGTCAGGATGTTGGCTCAAAGATAAGGATGATGATGGTGAAGAGATGACCGACGAAGAAATAGAAGAGATTTTGGAAGAGTCCGCAGCAGACGAACCTGATCCTGTAGACGCAGAGTTCGAGGCGGAACTCAATTCTTATATCGAAATACTAAGTAAGGAAGATTCCTCCGTAGCTGACTGTGACTCTTTGACAGATTCGGATTTGAAAGACACTTGCCAGCAGAAGTTTGTATACGAGGAAGCTGTGGCATCAGGAAATCAGGATAAGTGCAGCGAGCTTACTGACGCATACGATCAAGAGACGTGCATGGCGGCCATCGCGCAATAAAAAAAGCGCCTGCCATAATTACGACAAGCGCTCTTTAAACATTGTTACTGATATATATTTTACCTGCTAGGGAAAGTGGTTGATGATGGAAGCTTGGTATTTACATATGATTGAGTTGCAAAGTTGTAAGTATCAATGTAGGTATCAAACGTTGTTTCTGTTACATATCCCATGTCTACCAATATGGTATCAAGCTCGGTGGTGACATACTCGTTGAGATAATCATCAAGATAGTTGTCGAATTCTGCGACTGTAGATAACGTAGTCAGTGTTGGATAAGCTTCGGTCATATAGTCATCAACAGAGTCCGAGAAGCTCGTTGGAAGCGAAGCACCAATAGAACTCACCGAAGCAAGTGTTGTAGTAGATGTTCTTTCGCCATCAGGGCTAAAACAAATAGCCTGAGTCTGTATGCCGGGCGCATCACTCATAGTAAAACAACTGTTGCTATCATTAGCCCAAGAATAATATGACGCAGGGTCATCCGAACTCATAGGCCAACCTTCACAAGCAACAACGGTATCTCCGGTATCGCAAGATGCCTCTAGCTGATTCCATGCACTGTTATATGTGTAGGCGGTGCAGTTGGTAATTGACGATGCGGCATCGTTACAATATTCGTTCACGGTATAAAAAACGCCGAAAGAATTTGCAGTCATACCACCTGCAACTGTAAGATCGTCCTCAACAGACAGTGAACCAAGAACGGAAATAGATGTTGATGTAGGCATCAAATTAGATGTCTTGATGG
>MNZJ01000031.1 GCA_001873565.1 Candidatus Peregrinibacteria bacterium CG2_30_44_17
AGATATGGTTCAAAGAAACGTGATGAATTACGTAAACAACAGAGCAAACTCAAGAGGATTGATGAGCGACCTGCAATTGTTGAAGAACGAACAAGAATTGGCGATTGGGAAGGTGACACGGTTATTGCAGAGAAAGCAAAGAACGGACTTCTAACGCATGTAGAACGCAAATCTGGTTATCTCCTTGCTGATAAGATAACTAGCTGGAAATCAGAGCATATTTTGGAAAGAACTGCTTCAAGATTCAACAGAATACCAAAAGGAAAGCGAAGAACTTGCACATACGATAACGGATGCGAATTTGCTCAGTATGAATTGATTGAACGCTGCGGTTGTTTTTGTCTGTAGCTTATTTACTGCTGTCTTGGCTACTCTGGCTGCTGTGGCCCTTTTTGGTCTAGTAATTTCTCTGCGTTTGATTTTATGGCTTCGATTCTTTGCATCTCTTCCTTTCTCTTGCGCAGTGTTTCCAGAATATTGGTGTCTGTATTTTCGTCTTTCTCTGAGAAGAGTGATTTAATCGAGTTCATAGCTTTTCCTACTTTGGATCTGTCTAGGGCTTTTGCTTTGAAAAGTTTGACTACTTTGTTATCAGGGTCGCGCATGAGTAGTCTTTCACAAATCTCGATTACGTCTTGATATTTCCCATCGTTGAACCACATTCCGACTAGTTCCAGCACTACGTCTTCGTCTGTATTTGCCATCATTGATCTTTTTGTGCCTTCTGTTGCATCATGGCTAAGAATCAAATGTCCCGCTTTCCTATGCATTAGGAATTGTACGTAGATGAAGCCGACTATAATTAGCGCCATCGCTTCTATTATCATGTTCATTTGCAAGAAGAAGTTGAAAGCTGCGTGCATCAACATCGCTATAGAAAGACCTGTGAATAGTCTTTGGTATTTGACTGTGAAATATTCTTTTATGCCTATTTTGCTTAAGAATTTTGCCAATCCATGTTTTTCACCAACCCATTTCTCCTGCTCCACTATCTCGTTCGAGAATTTTCCTATCCCGTAAAAGTACCCGAAGATAGATGAAAAAATCATGTGTGCGCATACGGTGAAACTGGATCTGAAAACCAATGTACTGAAGAGTGCAGCTAGATTGCCGCTGCTCATTATCGAATAGAAGTAGTAAATATTCTCTGAAAATGCGAATCCTAGCGCGGCTAGGATACTGAATTGTACGGCATCGTTGATCGTTTGGATTTTCATCTTGGAGGCGTCTGCAACCCTGACCACTCCCATTTTTACGATCTCCTCCATGATACCTACGACAACGAATGTCGCTAAGAATCCTATCTCGACGTTACTGGTCGCTATGTTTTGATCTATCCACCTGTAAACGTCCCACTCAGGATGCAAATACCACAAATACTGTATCGCTATTAGTGGTATGACGGTAAATGTTCCGAGTATAAAAACTTGAGCCAAGGATCTGATCGAGTGCCTTCGCTTTTTCTTTAGCAGTACATTAATCCATATGATTACCGGAGTCATAGCGAGAAGTATCGCTATCACTGCTTGCCACCAGATTACTCCTTCGAATAACATCTTCTTAGTTGTGATTTTTAGAGTGTTCTGAAGTGTTTTTGTGCACTTCAATCTGTTAATTATACCATAATTCTTTTGTAGTTGGCAACTACTCGATATTGTTGCTTTTTTGTCATTTATGAATAGAATGACCTCATTATAATTTTATACGTCAAAATGCGTATTGGAATTCTCGCTTTCCATAGTGATAAGAGGACACCTTATGCTGAGCTCAGGTTGGTTAAAGCTGCCAGAAGCCTTGGTTATACTGCCAACGTTTTAAATGCCGCGGATTGCGAGCTTTATTATGATGGTACCGGGTCGAAAATATTTTACAGAGGCAAGCCACTTCCTCCGCTTGATGTTTTGATCCCGAGAGTTGGTGTCACTATTAATGTTGATTTACAGGCCTCTATAGTTAAGCATTTTGAATTAATGGGCGTGCCTGTCTTGAATACATACGATTCTATTGTTAAGGCTAAAAACAAGCTGAAGACTTTGCAGATAATGTCTCATTACCATATGCCTATTCCCAAGACCGTAGCTATCAAGAATAAAGATGCTTTGAAAGGTGCTATTAGGAAGGTCGGAGGTGTTCCGGTTATTATGAAATCTCCTTTTGGTTCTTTGGGTTCCGGTGTCATGATTGCTGAGAGCTATCGTGCTGCGTTGTCTATCTTGGATATGCTTTGGAATTCTGCCTTGAATAGGGCTACTCATATGATCTTAGTGCAAGAGTATGTAAAAGAGTCGAAGGGCAAGGATACGCGAGTTCTTGTTGTTGGAGGCAAAGTTATTGCCTGCATGGAACGGACTGCTAAGAAAGGCGAATTTAGATCCAATGCTTCTATAGGCGGCAAAGGGAAAGCTGTTACGGTATCTAAGGAGTATGAAGATATGGCTATTAAGTCTGCCGAGTTGCTTGGTCTTGAAATGGCCGGTGTCGATATTATCCTGACCAGCCAGGGACCTGCTATTCTTGAAGTCAATTGCAATCCGGGATTTAGCTATCTTGAGCCTGTTACCGGTATTGATGTTGCCAAAGCTATTGTCGAGAGAGCTGTCGCTTTGCCAGTCGCTTAAGGAATCACAGTCTCAAAAAAGAGCGACTTCGTAGAGTCACCCTTCTTTTTGATTGTTTTGTGAGTTTTACGCTTTACTCTTGACTATCTTATCGATGAGACCGTATTTGAGCGCCGTCTCTGCGCTCATGAAGTTGTCACGATCAGTGTCTTTCTCGACTGTGGCAAACTTCTGTCCTGTATGATGAGCTATGATTTCATTGAGTCTCTTCTTTGTCTTCAAGATGTGTTCTGCGTGGATCTGGATCTCTGTTGCCTGTCCTTCGACTCCACCAAGTGGTTGGTGAATCATCACTTCGGCATTTGGGAGTGAGAATCTTTTCCCCTTAGCTCCTCCACAAAGGATTACAGCGCCCATAGATGCCGCCATCCCAAGACATACCGTAGATACGTCACACTTGATGTACTGCATCGTGTCGTATATAGCGAGTCCTGCAGTGACGTGCCCTCCTGGACTGTGGATGTACATTGTGATGTCCTTCTTCGAATTGTCATTCTCCAGGAATAGTAGCTGTGCGATTATCAGATTGGCGACATGTCCGTCGATTGGAGTCCCGAGAAAAATCACCCTGTCTTTTAGCAGGCGAGAGTAGATATCGTAAGCTCTTTCTCCTTGTGCTGTTTTTTCCAGTACGGTTGGTATCAGCAGGCTGGCTGAATGTGGATCGAAACCACCTTTGGTCTGAGTCATATTTGTTGGTTTTATTTCTTTACTTCTAAAATTATACCACGAAAACTAATGTTGTTTAAGAAAGGTGGGGTTGACGTAGCTGTAACAATTGGTGTAGGTTTCCCTCCTTAATTCAATTTCTTATGACTTACGGTGCTGATTTTATGCTTGTGATACCTCCTGAGGATAGGGTTGTTAGGTGTGATTTGGCTGCCTTCGATACCCTTGATGATGCTAGGTGCGCGGTGCACGCATTTATCATACGTCATTGCGGCCCCGATGGGGATGCTTCTGCAGATGAAATGTCTGGTTTTGATGACCAGGGTGTGCTGCATGGGGGAAAAGGAGAGATTAAGATGTTTGATGTTGTTGAAGGGCAATTTAGAGTGACTAATGAGGGGGTTATGGCTATAAGTGCTTTGTTTCAGCCTGGCAATGAACCGTCGATTCTGGATTGCTTAGGTGACGATGATGATGTCTCAGCGGATGCCTTCTAGGATTTTTCTACCGTTGACTGTGGCTATGTCTACCAGGGCATCTACATCGTAAAATCGGCAGTTCTCGATGAGAAATAGCAGTTCTTCGAAAACGTCACCGTCTATAAAAGGGCAGAAATAGTCGTGAACGTTATCTACGCCAAGAGCTACAGTTACGCCGGCTTCTACAAGCTCTGGAACTGGTGCTAGGGAATTGTGCACTGGAGCCATTTTGTGCCTCATTTGTACACCATCTATCATTGAGCGTGGACATACGATGACTGGCATCGCCGCTTCCTTAATTAGTTTGATCACTTCGTGCATGTAGTCGTCCTCCTGTGCCGCGAGTGAACATGCGTGAACTGCATTTACGCGGCCATGTAGTCCGTGTTCGATAACTTTACGCGCCAGTAACTCTGTGTCTTTTTCGTCCGGATCGTTGTTCTGATCTATGTGTACGTCTATAGTCTTCCCGTGTTTTTTGGCTATCTCAAAGATATAGTCTAAATGTTCAGCTTGGTTGGGTCTGTCGCGAGAGGGGAGTCCTCCCATTACGTCGACATAAGGTGCCGCTTTCTCGATCCACTCTTTGGCTTTTGGATCCATGGCGCCTTCAAGTACTTGAGAGCATATCTGTATTTGCAGTTTGTCTTTGTATTTTTCCTTTACTTCCAATGCTGCTTCGATGCACATCATTCCCACAGTGTTATCTACATCTATGTTTGTACGCGTGATTGTTGATCCTTGCGATATCATATTCTCGGCACTGATACACATGCGCTGTATTAAGTTCTCATGAGTGTATTTGGCTTTTACGTCTTTCCACAAATCCCATTTTGCCTCCATGCTGTCTAATGTCATCTCCAAAGTTTCCGGCGTAATGACATATGCCTTATCAAAATGAGCATGGCATGATACTACTCCTCCTTTGGATGCGATTTTTTGACGCAAGAGGCTTTGTAGGTCCCATTTGTCCATGATGTCTGTTGGTTTAAGTTGTGTTAACTCCTTATAAGATCTTTGATCTCAGCTTCTATCTTGTCTAGTTGTAAATTTCCTGTGCCGCCTTGGTGTGTCGACATTTTGAGTAGTCTGTCGATGTCAGCTTCGGTTATCTTGATTTTATCTATGTTGGCTCCTATCTCTTGATATGCATCGCGGAAGGTCATGCCTTCTTTGACTTTTTCAAAAGCTTTATGAGCTGCGAATAAGCCGGGGCATCCAAGCATGGATTTTATAAGTACCTCTTTATTAGGCTTGATGTTGTTCAGAATTACTTCCATCGCTTCAAGTGACATTTCTGTGTACATCAGGCCAAGGAATAACGGCCTCTTTATCTCTTGGCCGTCTCTGTGGTATCCGGAAATCTTGTTGAGTATATTCATAGACATTTCCTGTCTGCATGACAGTACTGTTGCTGTGCGGCCTCTTATTAGTTCTGCTACGTCAAGATTCTTCTTCTGGGGCATAATCGATGATCCTGTTGCTATGCTGTCGTCCATGCTGAAGAACTGGAATTCCTGCGTTGTAAAGAATAATAGGTCGCATGCAAGTCTATTAAGACTGAGCATTACTTGGCAGCAGGCTTCGAGAACAAGCCCTTCTATTTTTCCTCTTGAGTTGTGGCAGTAGATAACATTGTTTTGTGTCTTGCTAAACCCTATCTCTTTGCTAAGCCAATCCCGATCGAAGTTGAAAGGGGAGCCGTATCCTGCACCTGATCCTAGTGGATTTTGGTCTACTATATTGTCTTGTATGGCAATGAGTAGCTTTGCATCGTCCATTAGACTCTCGGCAAAAGCTCCTATCCATGTTCCGACCGTTGTTGGCATTGCTTTTTGCATATGCGTATAACCCGGCATTGGAACCATCTCGTATTCTCGTGCGAATGCGATGCATCTCAGAGCTAAGTGTAATGTTTTCTCTCTTACTGACTTTGCTTTGTTTTTTAAGAACCATCTCATCATGACCAGTACTTGGTCGTTGCGTGATCGCCCCGTATGGATTTTTTTACCGGTATCTCCAAATCTTTCTATTAAGTAGTCTTCTATTTTTGTGTGAGAGTCCTCGTCTTCAACTTTTAGTACGAACTCTCCTTTTTCATAGAGCTCTAGGATTTCATCAAGGCCCTGTTCTAGCGCTGCCAGTTCGTCTCCTGTTAGGAGGTCGTGTTTCTTGAGCATGCGTGCATAACATCTTGAGCACCAAACATCATCAGGTATCATCTCTTGATCGTAAATAATGTCCTCACCCGCATTGTACTGTTCGACAACACCATTTAGTGTAACTACACCTTCCTTGAACCATATCTTTTTCTTAATAGGCTGCGTCATTTTCCTGTTGTGTTAAATAGATCCTTAAGAGGCGGATTTCTTATACATTGTAGTAATTCTAGTATGTAAATTCAACTTTCGCTTTGTTTTTGGTCTTTTTTTGAAAAAAGATTTGACAGAAGCTTTTACCTTGGTAGAATGGCTCCGCCCTTTTCTGTTTGAAAGTCTGTGGGAAAGGCGCATTTGTTCCTTAACAATTAGGATGTAATAGAGAAACCTCGTCGATTTCTTTTGAAATTCACAATTTCTCATTTTTTTTATTTTTCGTTATGAAAAGTGAGGATTAAATCTCTTTATTGGAGAGTTTGATCCTGGCTCAGGATTAACGCTGGCAGTGTGTATAATACATGCAAGTCGAGCGCCCCGCACTTTGTTTTCGATTAGACAGCAGGCAGCAAAGAGCAGACAGCAGAGAGGATCTGTTATCTGTGTCTTGTTATCTGCATCTGTATCGAAGGTAGTGTGCGGGGAGCGGCAAACGGGTGAGTAACACGTTGGAATCTGCCCCGAACTCAGGGATAGCCCACCGAAAGGTGGATTAATACCGGATGGTCCCGTAAGGGTAAAGCTTTTGCGGTTTGGGAGGAGCCTGCGTAGTATCAGCTTGTTGGTGAGGTAATGGCTCACCAAGGCTATGACGCTTAGCTGGTCTGAGAGGATGACCAGTCACAATGGGACTGAGACACGGCCCATACTCCTACGGGAGGCAGCAGTAGAGAATCTTTCGCAATGGGGGAAACCCTGACGGAGCAACACTGCGTGACCGATGAAGGCCTTCGGGTTGTAAAGGTCTTTTCTGAGGGAATAATTCTGAAGGTACCTTAGGAATAAGCACCGGCTAATTCCGTGCCAGCAGCCGCGGTAATACGGAAGGTGCAAGCGTTATCCGGAATCATTGGGCGTAAAGCGTCCGTAGGTGGTAATTTAAGTCGGATGTTAAATCCAGGGGCTCAACTCCTGGCTCGTATCTGATACTGGATTACTAGAGTCTTGTAGAGGCACGTGGAATTCTGTGTGTAGGGGTAAAATCCGTAGATACACAGAGGAACACCAAAAGCGAAGGCAGCGTGCTGGGCAAGTACTGACACTGAGGGACGAAAGCGTGGGTAGCGAACGGGATTAGATACCCCGGTAGTCCACGCCGTAAACGATGGATACTAGGTGTTGGCTCATCGACCGAGTCAGTGCCGACGCAAACGCATTAAGTATCCCGCCTGGGGAGTACGGTCGCAAGATTAAAACTCAAAGGAATAGACGGGGACCCACACAAGCGGTGGAGCATGTGGTTTAATTCGATGATAAGCGAGGAACCTTACCAAGACTTGACATCTCGGGAATTCTGAAGAAATTCGGAAGTGCCGTAAGGAACCCGATGACAGGTGCTGCATGGTTGTCGTCAGCTCGTGCCTTGAGGTGTACGGTTAAGTCCGCAAACGAGCGCAACCCTTGTCCTTAGTTGCATTTTTCTAAGGAGACTGCCCTGACTTAGTTAGGGAGGAAGGTAAGGATGACGTCAAATCAGCATGGCCCTTATGTCTTGGGCGACACACGTGCTACAATGGCCGGTACAACGGGTAGCCAAGCGGTAACGCGGAGCCAATCCCTAAAAACCGGTCTCAGTTCGGATTGAGGGCTGAAACTCGCCCTCATGAAGTTGGAATCGCTAGTAAACGCGCATCAGCCACGGCGCGTTGAATATGTTCCTGGGTCTTGTACTCACCGCCCGTCACATCCTGAAAGATGGGGGTGCCCAAAGGTCCCTGCTAAGCAGGGGACTAAGGTAAAACCATTGATTGGGATGAAGTCGTAACAAGGTATCCGTAGGAGAACCTGCGGATGGAACACCTCCTTTCTAGGGAGAAATTCTATTATCCTTCGGGATAATAGCTCCTAGGTCGACCCCGATTCGTCGGGGTTGGAAATCAGAAATGATTTCCGCCTTCGGTCAAAAGCCGAAGTAAAATAAAGATGGTTTCTCTATTGCATTCTGATTGTTAAGGCCAGTGATCTCCTCTTATGGAGGTTTTTTTGTTGTGTGTTGCTTGGCGGGATTTGCTTTGCCCGCTTAATTGTTGTATAATTACACGATTAAAATACAAAAAAATGGCATCGGAAAGTCTATTTTCTGAAACGGCGGGTTTTGATACCGGTAGTGGGAGTGCATCCGATATTGGATTGGCTGTTTTTGGTAAGTTCGTAGATTTGGCTACGGCTGTTCTGATTTTGCTTGTTGTGTACATTTTGATGAAATGGACGAAGAGATATTTCTCTAAGATTGAAACCGTTCATGAGCAACAAAAGACCGCATTGAATTTTCTGGAGAGGATATTTAACGGTTTCTTGATTATCATAGGTTTTACTATCGCTTTGAAAATTATTGGGATTGATATCAGTTTGCTTGTGAGCGTAGGAGTGTTGGGTCTTAGTTATGGTCTCAAAGATGTCATTAAGAATTATGTTGCCGGGATCATAATTTTCTTTAAATCTCCTTTTAAGATTGGCGATGTCGTCAAAGTAAAGAAGTTTATCGGTAAGATTGATAGGATGGACTTTCAGTCCACCGGACTTAAGACTTTTGATAATAGAGATGTTACGATTTATAATTCCGATATCATTTCGGAATCCATAGAAAATTATTCGAGACTTCCTATTCGAAGAGTCGAGATTGATGTGAGGCTTGGTTATGGAACGGATATGGACAAAGCGAATGTTGCTTTTGAGAATATTTTGAAGAGCGAACCTGCTGTAGTTTCAAAACCCAAATTCTCGGTTGTCTTTAAGAAATTCAGTCAAGATGGCGTTGTGGTTCAACTCCGATTCTGGGTTGCTGTTCCGTGCAATATGTTGGCGATAAGGTCTTCGATATCGCTTAAGGTCTATCAAATGTTTGATGAAGTGAATGTTTTTTCTCCTTATACGAAAGGTATTGAAGCCGCTCTCTCTTTTGCTCAAGGGTCTGAAACAAAATCAAAATTCAAAGAGTTGTTTGCTGGTCCTCTTATCACAGGCAAAGAGCAACCTGCGACAGTACCTATTGAGGTGCAAGATCAGGCGCCTGATTTGGTTGATGCCGATGAGCCATATGATGTATAAGATGATTTAAAATAACGAACTTCTATTTGACTCGGTTGATACTTTTATTTAAAGTGCATTTTGCTTTTTGAAAAATTAGACGTGGGCGAGTAGCTCAGGTGGTTAGAGCGCGTCGCTGATAACGACGAGGTCGGAGGTTCAAGTCCTCCCTCGCCCACCAGATAGATGAGTTGTGCAGGTGTGGAATTGTGATTGATCCTAATACGCAAAACTACTACACTGCTACTGCAATTACGATGATCACTATATTTTTGGGGCATTAGCTCAGTTGGCTAGAGCGCCGCGCTTGCACCGCGGAGGCCGAGGGTTCGAATCCCTCATGCTCCACCAGAATTTTTTGATCGATAGACTCTTTCGCCTATCGCCACAAAGATTTTATTTCCGTCGCTCTCTTTCGTCCTTGTTACACTTTTGCAGAGGACTCTTGAATATGGTATAATTTGATGATTATGCTTTTTTGTCAAATCACGCATTACTAGCCACTATGCATAAAATCATTGAATATAAGGTCCCAACTGACTCCAAAGAAGGAAGGACTTTCTCGTATATGATGTTTTCTTATGCGTTGTCTGTGGCGATTCTTGCGCCGGTGTTGCCGGAATATATGATGGGTTTGTCTGGAGGCATGGCTTATTATGTTGGTATCGCTGTTGCGCTTTGTTCTCTTGTTACGCTTTTTTCCAGTATGCTGGTTTCGAAGATGATGCATAGGCTTTCCAGGATATTCCTGCTGTATATGGGTTTCTTGCTGCTTGCAATTGTGTTTATGCAGTTCCTTTTTGCTCAGACTTTTCACGAGATCTTGATAGCTCAGATTATCAGGGGTTTGGCAATCTCTGTTATTTTTGTTGTGATTCCACTCATGATTCGTGACTACACAGATAGCAAGAGTTTGGCTCGCGAGGAAGGTGTATATTATTGGTTTATCAACTTGGCGTGGGTTGGAGGTCCATTACTTGGGGGTTTTCTTGCCGGTTATGCAGGAGTGCAGCCTGTTTTTATGTTGTCTATTGCGGCAGTTCTTATGGCTATTCTATTCCTGAGGCATAAGCACGTCTCTGATGTCGCATTAAAGAGAGATGATAAAACAGATTCGTTTGCGGATTCGTTGCGGGAATTTTTTCGTAATCCTTTTTTGCGAAAAGCTTACGTAGTCGATTTCGGTCTTTATACCTGGTGGTCTATTGCTACGGTTTGCGTGCCGCTATATCTTGCCAGTCATGGGCTTTTGGATTTCGCAGTCGGGGTTGTATTGTCAATTACGCTGATACCGTTGTTGATTTTTGAAAAGTCTATTGGAAGGCATACCAAGCAGTGTGACCTTGGATCTAACATACGGAATGGATTTATTCTTATTGCTCTTTCGATTATGGCTGCTTCCGCTGTAGATAATGTGTATTTCTCTGTGCTGATGTTTCTTGTTGCGAGTATCGGAGCCGCTTTTATAGAGCCTATAAAAGAGACGTATCTATTCAGTCACATGGATAAATCCAGAGAGAATGATCTTTATCCGGTTTATTCCACGGCGAGACAGCTTGGATATCTTTTGGGTCCTCTGATTGGCGGGTTCGTGATTAGTTTTCTTGGGTATCAGGCCTTGTTTTTGATTACAGCATTTGCTTTATTACCAATGGTCTTTGTCGGTCACTTAATAACAAAAGAATGAATAGATACGTCTTAGGATTTGCAGCTATGATTGCCGGTATCCTGCTAATGGTCTATAGAAATAAAATCAAAGACCTTACAGGCAATATAGGTTTTGCCGAACAGTACCTAGGTGTTGGTGGTACATGGACTTTTTATGCTCTTTTGGGTATTGCGAGTTTTATCTTTGGTCTCATGTGGATGACAGGCTCTTTCCAGACTGCATTCGAAGGTATGTTTGGGAATTTCTTTTAGGAAGTAGTCAGTAGGAAGTAGTCAGTAAGGAGAAGTCAGTAGCCGATGGCGAGGTCAATACACAAAACACAAACAACAGATGGTAGATAGTGGTGCCATTGTATGTCTTCCGACTCTATTTGGCCGTTTGGCAAGTCTTTTTAAAAAAACTGTTGACAGGGAGTAGCCAGGTCAATATAATGCCTTCGCTTTCAGTCGCTTTTAATCATCAATTTTTGGTTTTCCACACACTTTCCAGCTTGCAGACGTGATGTCTCAAATAACCTCTTAGGTCTTAGGTTGGAAAGTGTGCGTAAGCACACTTTTTTTATCGCCCATTGACAATTAGGCTATGTATGTACTATTGACGAGATAGTATGTACGAACAACTGCAATTAAATTAATTTTCTTTCAAATTTTTAGAATAATTTCTTCAAATTATCAGGTAAAAGTTAGGAAGTTACTCAACCAAATAAATTGTAAAAAGAGCATAGAGTGGATGCCTTGACTCGAGATTCCGATGAAGGACGTGGCTAGCTGCGATAAGCTTCGGTGAGTTGCTAAGCAAACAGTGACCCGGAGATTTCCGAATAGGGAAACCTAATCAGAGTTATGTCTGATTACCTCGCTTATGCGAGGAGGACACTTGGTGAACTGAAACATCTAAGTAACCAAGGGAAAGAAATCAAAAGAGATCCCCTTAGTAGTGGCGAGCGAAAAGGGAATAGCCCAAACCTCACTTCGGTGAGGGGTTGTAGGACCCAATATGGATTCATTTTCTATTAACCAAATATCCCTGGGAAGGGTTACCAAAGAGGGTAAAAGTCCCGTAGGTGAAAATAGGTTTGAATCCTAGGATGTTCCTGAGTAGGGTCGGACACGTGTAATCCGGCTTGAATCTGGGAGGACCACCTTCCAAGGCTAAATATATCTCGAGATCGATAGTGAACTAGTACCGTGAGGGAAAGGTGAAAAGCACCCCGGATAGGGGGATGAAATAGAACCTGAAACTCTATGCTTGAAAGGAATCGGAGCCTCTTTATGGGGTGACGGTGTACTTTTTGTAGAACGGGCCAACGAGTTAGCTGTATGTGGCAAGGTTAACCCCATAATTGGGGGCAGCCGTAGCGAAAGCGAGTCTTCACCGGCGAATTAGTCGCATGCACTAGACCCGAAACCAGGTGAGCTATCCATGGGCAGGTTGAACCTCGAGTAAAATCGAGGGGAGGACCGAACCCACCGTTGTTGCAAGAGCGGGGGATGACCTGTGGATAGAGGAGAAATTCCAATCGAACCTGGATATAGCTGGTTCTCTCCGAAATAGCTTTAGGGCTAGCCTTGATCTTAGTGTAGCGGGGGTAGAGCTCTGTTTAGGCTAGGGGGCGAAATAAGTCTACCAAACCTAGATAAACTTCGAATACCGTTATTAACATGATCAGGAGTCAGACAGTGACAGCAAAGTGCCATTGTCAAAAGGGGAACAGCCCAGATCGCCGTTTAAGGTCCCTAATGAAGCTTAAGTGGAAAAGGATGTAAGATTGTTTACACAACCAGGATGTTGGCTTAGAAGCAGCCATTCATTTAAAGAGTGCGTAATAGCTCACTGGTCTATGTGGTCTTGCGCCGAAAATACAACGGGGCTAAAGCTTCAACCGAAGACGCGGGATGTATTTATACATCGGTAGGAGAGCGTTCCTAGCAGCAACGAAGGTCGAATGTAAATTCGGCTGGAGCGCTAGGAAGTGAAAATGTTGGCATAAGTAACGTAAGTCAGGTGAGAACCCTGGCCACCGAAAACCTAAGGTTTCCCAAGCCACGTCAGTCGTCTTGGGGTTAGTCGGTCCTAAGGTGTAGCCGAAAGGCGAAGCCGATGGATAACAGGTTAATATTCCTGTACAGTTTATGTTTCGTCCAAGCAAAGCTGGAACGAGATATTTTTTCATCATCTTGAAGACTTCGGTCCGATTGATATCGAAATTTTATTAAGTGAAGGTGGCGCTAGCTAAGGAGTGACGTTTTTGGACACTCGGAGCGGATTAATGAATTTCCGTGCAAGTATCAAGCTTATGTCCCTATAGGTAAATCCGTAGGGATTCGCGAGGTGCGATGCAAATGCTGACCCTGTGTCAGTAGATTCCGATCACTTCAGGAACCAAGAAAACCTTCGTAGCGAGAAATATAAGCTACCGTACCGTAAACCAACACTGGTAGGTGGGTTGAGTATACTAAGGTGAATGAGATAACTATCGTTAAGGAACTCGGCAAAACAGCAGGCGTAACTTCGGGATAAGCCTTGCCTTATTTTGTCACTGGTTTCGATCATTGATGAGATTAGGCCGCAGCGAAAGAGCCCATGCAACTGTTTACCAAAAACACAGGTCTCTGCTAAACCGTAAGGTGATGTATAGGGACTGACGCCTGCCCAGTGCCAGAAGGTCACGAGGAAGGGTTAACGCTCTGAATCTAAGCCCTGGTGAACGGCGGCCGTAACTATAACGGTCCTAAGGTAGCGAAATTCCTTGTCGGGTAAGTTCCGACCCGCACGAATGGCGTAATGATATGGGCACTGTCTCGACGATAGACTCAGTGAAATTGCAGAAACGGTAAAAATGCCGTTTAACCACAGTAGGACGAAAAGACCCCGTGCAGCTTTACTATAGCTTGACATTGAGCCCGGGCATATCTTGTGCAGGATAGGTGGGAGACTATGAAGCTTCGCGCTAGCGAAGTGGAGTCACCCTTGAGATACCACCCTTGATATGTTTTGGCTCTAACACTTGCAAAACAAGTGGACATTGTTTGGTGGGTAGTTTATCTGGGGCGGATGCCTCCTAAAGAGTAACGGAGGCGCGCGATGGTTCCCTAAGCCTGGATGGAAATCAGGCTGATAGTGTATTCGCATAAGGGAGCTTGACTGCAAGACTTACAAGTCGAGCAGGTGCGAAAGCAGGCGAAAGTGATCCGGTAGTACCACGTGGGTGGGCTATCGCTCAACGGATAAAAGTTACGCCGGGGATAACAGGCTAGTCGCTTCCAAGAGTTCACATCGACGAAGCGGTTCGGCACCTCGATGTCGGCTCGTCGCATCCTGGGGCTGGAGAAGGTCCCAAGGGTATGGCTGTTCGCCATTTAAAGCGGTACGCGAGCTGGGTTCAGAACGTCGTGAGACAGTTCGGCCTCTATCCTCTGTGGTTGTAGGAATTTTGATGGAAGCTGCCCCTAGTACGAGAGGACCGGGGTGGACAAACCTCTAGTGTATCTGTTGTCGTGTCAACGGCATCGCAGAGTAGCTATGTTTGGACCGGATAACCGCTGAAAGCATCTAAGTGGGAAGCCGCTCCAGAGAAAAAGTTCCCTATGAACCCGCCCGTAGACTACGGGTTTGATAGGTCTCAGGTGTAAGCACAGAGATGTGTTCAGCCGAGAGATACTAATGGGTCATTGATTTATTTTTGATAACTTCCTTTGTCTTATCGTCAGTGATAAGGAGTCTTTAGGGGCTCTTTGTCACTGACTAAGACCTCTTTTACCTGGTAGTTTGCAGAAATTTGAAAAATTAAAGTTGTTCATTTAAAAAAAGGTATAGTCTTGGTGGCTATTGAGGTTGGGGTACACCTGTTCCCATCCCGAACACAGAAGTTAAGTCAACCTTCGCCGATGGTACTGGTCTTTGGGCCGGGAGAGTAGGGCGTCGCCAAGATTATGCCTTTTTTTTGTGTTAGGATTTCGGACTTAGCGTATAGGCCCTAAATCCATACCCTTATGCTCCTGCGGTTTTTGGAGCTGATTTGATATCAGGGTCGGTTTCGACGCGCATATGGTCAATATCGGTCAGTTTCTGATTGCGAGCTGTCAGTGGGTTGTATGTCTCGTAGAAAAGCTCGATCAGGCTTTGTGTGTTTAGAGGTTCAACGTGTAGACCACAGTTTTCGAGTCCTGTTTTGACGACGTTTACTCTTTGGCCGAGCTGTTTTCGCAGTTCTGCGAATTCGTTTTTGCGCTGTTGTATTTTTGCAATGGTGTCTTTTGGATTGAAATTTTCTATAATGCTCTTTAGGAAACTTTGTTTCTGCATTCTGAATGGATCTTGAGGTACGATTACATAGAATTCTTTTGCCATGATGTCGGCGTATTCTATCAGCTTCTGGATGTATTCGATGTACTCCGCTGTTTGTTCCTGAAGCAGCCTATTCTCTTGTTTGGATTCGATTTTCTTGAGTTTTGCTATGTAGTTGTCGAGGTCGAGCTTCTTGGAGCGAACTACTATTTGGATAGGGAACTCAAGCGAATTTAAGAAATGTTGGTATGAGAATATAACCGCATTCTGTTCCTCTTCCGACTTAAGGTGGAGGTTGATGCTTGAGGTTTGCAAAACAGCTCTGAGTCCGCCGTTTTTCAGTACCAGAGTGTTGTCATGAATCTCTGCGACTTTCATGTGTACCTGAGTACCAAGTCCAGGAGATTTGTGACCGGCTTTGACTGTGTCTTGCGTTGCTTTTTGCTTTCCGTCTTGTTGAGTTGTCTGAGCATTGTCAGCCATATTTCTATTTGGTTATCTCTGCTTGAGAATCTAGGATTTTGGTTATGTTGTCCAAGTTTTGAGCTTGCTGCTGAATAGTCTCTTCTTTTCTGGCAAGCTTCTTAATCGTTTTTTGATTCTGAGCTGTTTGACTTGATGTCGGCGCTAAGATGGATCTAAAAACTTCTGCGCTACCTCTTTGGAACATCCTTCTCTGAGGTGTTAAAGCTCTCTGTAGTTGCAGTAGTACGAATTTTAAGAATGGGATGTCGTTGATTCTTAGAAATGCTATCGCCAGCGTTAGAATTGCCGGTATCGCTGTTGCAGGGCCCCATACTGTGAGTACATACATGTTCGATGTGCTCATGTAAATAAAGTACGAGATTGCTCCGCCACTGGCTACGATAATCAGCTGTTTGAACGTAAGCGGTCCTACGATCTTATCAGCCATCTGTACGTTTTGTGGAACTTTGAACTGCATTGAGTTTTGTTTGTTTCTTTTTAAAATCTATTAATTATATCATTTTTTCTCTCTTTCATCAATGGTCAGGTTTGATTATTATTCCTCGCTAGGTCCTCGTCCTGCCCTTGGCTGGACTGCGGAGTCGCTTGGAACAATAACAAACCTTTTTGCGGGGGACTGTAATGGTCAGGTTTGATTATTATTCCTCGCTAGGTCCTTTTTGCGGGGGACTGTTTGGTATAACTCTCGATTGCGTTTTTGCGTGTGCTTCTGGTAAAATCTCCCTCGCTATGTCTAAAAATATCCGAAATTTTTGTATCATTGCTCACATTGATCATGGGAAGTCCACTCTTGCCGATAGGTTCCTTGAGGTTACCGGTACTTTGACCAAGCGTGAGATGACTCATGGTCAGCTTCTTGATACGATGGATCTGGAACAAGAGAGAGGCATCACGATCAAATTGCAGCCTGTGAGGATGGAGTGGGAGTATGAGGGAGAGCAGTATTTGCTTAATCTCATTGATACTCCGGGGCATGTGGATTTCTCGTATGAGGTTTCTCGGAGTCTTGCCGCTTGCGAAGGTGCTATCTTGGTTGTTGACGCGACTCAGGGGATTGAGGCCCAGACTTTGGCGAACTGCTATATGGCGCTTGAACATGATTTGGAGATTATTCCGGTTCTCAATAAGATTGATCTTCCGGCGGCTGATGTAGAAAGACGCGCTCAAGAGATTGAGGATGCTCTGGGAATACCGGCAAGCGAAATTATTCCGGTTTCGGCAAAAGAGGGAACTAATGTAGAGAAAGTTCTCGCGCAGGTGATAAAACAAGTACCGTCTCCGGCACAGGTTCTTGATGGAGAGACAAAAGGTCTGATTTTTGATTCCGTTTATGATTTGTATAAAGGTGTTGTGACGTACGTCAGGCTTATGGAAGGAACTCTTCAGCGTGGTGACAAGGTCAAGCTTCTTCACACAAAAACAGAGTTGGAAATTCTGGAGGTTGGTTATTTTAAGCCTAAATATGTTAAAGCGGATAAGCTCGAGGCCGGCGAGGTCGGATATGTTGTAACGGGCTTGAAAGACGTTGCGGAGGCACGAGTTGGTGATACGCTATGGAAATCCGACGGCGTTATTACTGCTACGCAAGCAACGCCACTTCCCGGATATAAAAAAGTCGTACCGTTTGTATTTGCCAGTATATTCTGCGTCGAAGGGGATGATTATCCACTTCTTCGTGATGCTCTCGATAAACTTAGTTTGAATGATTCTTCGTTGTCTTTTGAGCCGGAGAGGTCTACCGCTCTCGGGCATGGTTTTCGATGTGGATTTTTGGGGCTTTTGCATCTCGAAATTGTGCAAGAGCGACTTGAGCGCGAGTACGACCTCGATCTTGTTATTACGGCGCCTTCCGTGTCTTATAGGGCTATCATGAATACAGGAGAGGAAGAGGTCGTTGAGAGTCCCGCTGATTTGCCCGATAGGGTTATGATTGCGTCTATCAAAGAGCCTTGGGTCAGGATTGAGGTTATAGCGCCAAAAGATCATACGGGTGCTGTAATTAAACTTCTGCAAGACGGGCGTGGCGTTAGCAAGAGTATTCAGTATTTGAGTGAGGTGAGAGTTCTTCTTGATTATGAAATTCCGCTCGCGTCTATCGTTGTTGATTTTTATGATAATCTTAAAAGCGTCTCTTCCGGTTACGCATCGATGAGTTATGATTTTCTCGAGTATAGAGAAGGTGACTTGGTTAAGGTGGATATGATGGTTGCCGGTGATATTATTCCTCCGCTGTCTATGATCGTGCATCGCAGCGAAGCCCACAATGCCGGTGCAAAGGTCGCCAGAGCTCTCAAAGATTTGATTCCGCGTGCTAACTTCGTTATTCCTATTCAAGCCGCGATAGGCGGCAAAATCGTTGCTCGTGAGACTATCAGCGCTTTCCGCAAAGACGTTACGGCCGGACTGTACGGTGGAGACGTCAGTCGAAAGAACAAACTGCTTAAAAAACAGAAGGCCGGTAAGAAGCGTATGAAAATGGTTGGTAAGGTTAATGTTCCGCAGGAGGCTTTTATGGCAGTACTCAAGAGATAATTGCTTGCTCGTTCGTGGCATCGCTTCCTGTCTTTTTCGAGCTAGCATGTACGCTCTCAAAAGACTATGAGCGCTGCTGATACTCTCTCGCAAGCAATATCTCTCTTGGCTTGTGCGCTTGCAGATATCTCGAAGACAACAACTGTCTCTCTTGGTTTGTGCGCTTGCCACTTCTCATCTCTGGAGGTAATATCTTCCCCGATGGACGAGATACAAAATCAAAATCAAGAAGTGGTGGAAACTCAGGAAGCCGAGCCGGATCATCAGAGGAGTCGGTTGATTCGCATGATGGTTGCTTTTGTTGTTATAGCGATTTTGGCAGTTTTTGGTGTTGTTTTTCAGGAGCAAATAAGTGGTTTTTTGTCGGACGAAGTAGAAGGGGAGTTAAGCATCGTGATTGCTTATGCGGAAGGGTTTACATCTGTGGATCCGACCAATTATGAGGTGAGGAATCGGCAGTATTTTGGCAATATTTTTGAGGGATTGACGCGTTTTGATAAGAATCTTGAGCTTGAGCCGTCTCTCGCTGTGAGCTGGGGTAAGCTTTCGGATGATGTGTGGGAGTTTCAGCTTAGAGATGGGGTGTATTTCCATGATGGGAGTATGCTTGATAGTGCCGATGTTGTTGCCAGTATCGAGTACGCCATGAACAATCCCGAGTCGCAGCTTGTGTCCATGCTTGGAACGGTTGTGTCGGTCTCCGCTTCCGGTGAATCTTCCGTTGAAATCACTACGGATGGATTTGATCCGCTTCTGCCAAACAGGATGGCTTATATCTATATTTTTCCATCAGAGGCGCCTTCGACTTATGAGAATCTTCTCGTTGGGACAGGGCCTTATTATGCTGTTTCTTTTGGTGTTGCGGAGGAGGATGTTTTTTATGATCAAGAGTTCGCGATGACGGCGTTCCCTTACTATTGGGGTTTTGCTCCCAAGTACCAAGATGTGTCTCTGCTCGCTATCGCGGACAAAAAAACTCGCATGGAATCCATGATTAATGCCGATGTGGATGTGCTCGTGAATGTTTCGCAAGATTCCGTTTCCGACCTCGAAAATAGCGGAGTTGATGTTGTGTCGCAGTCAGGTCTGGAGACAAATTTTCTCGTCTTTAATACACTGGAAGGCGTGTTTGCCGAGAAGGAACTACGAGAAGCTTTTGTTATGGCTTTTGATAGGGAAGGTTTTGTTGAAAAACTTGGAGGTTATGCTTCCGCCTCGGATCAGTTTGTCAGTAATGGAGTTGGAGGTTACGACTCTGCAATTGAGGTTTCCTCGTATGATGAAGACGCGGCGAGAGCGATTTTTGATGAATATGGCGTTACGGAATTCGAGGTTTATATGGTTTATGAAATGTCTGCTTTTGGGGCTTTTCTCGAAGAGCAGTTCTTGAAGATTGGGGTAAATGCTGATGCTATCTATGTGACTTCGTCCGAACTGCAAGACGCGATAGGCGAGGCCGATGTTTATTTCATGGGATGGAAGAGCGATTTGGGCGATGCCGCGGATTTGTATGAGTCGCTTTTTTATAGCGAGGCTCCTTATAATGGGGGATATGATAATCCTGATGTCGATGCGCTGATTGAGCAGGCTTCTTTTTCGGAAGGATCGGAGAGGCTCTCTATGTTAAAAGACATCATGCGTATTTTGGTCGAGGATGATATCGCGGGTTTGCCGCTTTTTGAGGCGAAAACGATATATGGCTTTGCTCCCAATGTGACTTGGAGCTCCCGAGTTGATGGATATGTGTGGGCTGCTGATCTGAAGTAGTGTTGCGTTGAACCTGAAGCGGCGCGTTGCTTGCTGAGGCTTTTCGTGGTATAATATATTGATTATTTTGAGAATTTATACGCCTCCATGTTCTTCCATTCGATAAAAACCAAGTTGATTGCGATAGTGTCGGTACTGATTCTGGTGCTGTTCGCGCTTGGAGGATTTCTGCTGCTAAAAGAGAAGTCTTTTGAGCTCTCTCATGACATTTATGAGAACGCTAAGAGTTTCTCGGAGCTTACGGCTGAGGATATTGCTGTTTTGAGCGAGGATTATTTGGAGCAAGACAGTTTTATAGTTTTTAATCGGGATATTAAGGATATCTTCAAGAAAAACAGTGATATAGAGAGTATTTCCCTCGTCAGATATACAGGTGAAGTGCTGTATGATTCTACTTCCGAGTGGACGGAGCAGTATGCCGGTGAGGAGCGCAGTGTTAGTAATCCCGATCAAATAGCTCGTATCAAATCGCAGAATCCTTCTTATTACTTGGAGAGTGGCAGGACTGTTTATATCAAAGAAGATGCTGATGGTAATGAGTATTTCGTCGATGCTAATGAGAACAGTACCGATGATATTACGGAGGTCGACAAAGTTATCGACATAGTCTATCCGATTGGGGATTATGCGGTTATTTACGGCGTTACATACGACAATTTGGAGACTAGGATTGATGCTACAAGAGCAAGGATCGCGACACTCATGCTTATTGGTGTTGTTATCGCTTTTTTCCTCAGTTTCTATATGGCTTCTTCGATTGTGAAGCCTGTAAAAGCTCTTGAAATCGGTGCTCTTAAGATTGCTACAGGCGATTTCAAATACAAGGTTCCGATAAGTAGCAAAGATGAGCTTGGTGTGTTGTCTCAGGCTTTTAACAAGATGGGTGATGATCTTAATGCAAGTACGCAGGCTTTGGTTTACAAAGAGCGTGTTGCGAAGGAGCTCGAACTTGCCAGCAAGATTCAACATGAGATTTTGCCCAAAACCAAACCGCCGATCCCCGGTTATGAGATTGGTGGGGGTCTTATCGCGGCTGATGAGGTGGGTGGGGACTGTTACGATTTTATCGCTGCCAAGAGTGGTAGTTTTTATATCTATCTTGGAGATGTGACGGGGCATGGTATTGCCGCGGGACTTATATCTTCCGTTGCCAATGCTCTCATATACAGTGCTACGAGTTTTAGCGATGATCCTAAGAACATACTTATAAGTGCGAACAGGATCTTATCCGAAAAAACGACAAAGAGTATGTTCATGACTATGGTTATGGCAAAGATCACTCCCGAAGGTAATCTGCAGTATATAAGCGCAGGTCATAATCAAGTGCTTAAGTACCATGCGGATGGTGCCAAAGTCGAAGAGCTCCCAACGGGTGGTATGGCTCTCGGAATGGTCTTGGATATCGAAAAAACATTAACAGTACACGAGATCCCGATGAAATCAGGTGATGTAATTGTCCTGTACAGTGACGGACTACCAGAAGCCAGAAATAATCACGATGAACAGTACGGCATGCCGAGGTTCAAACGCGCCGTCTCCGAATACTGCGACCTTGTTACCCCCGATGGTATAAAAAACGCACTCCTCGCAGATGTGAAAGAGTTCATGGGCAAATCTTTGCAGCTAGATGATATGACGGTGGTTGTGATTAAGAAGGTGTAGGGGGGATTTTTCCTTGACTTATTCTCCCGCGTCTAGCCTTCTAAGGTTGTATAAAAAAAAACCGTAGCCGTATATGCCGTGTTAGCTGATGAATTTTAGTAACCTAATTGGTTTTTTCTTTCTTCCAATCCTCATTAGTAAACTGATCATTGTATCTTTTTATAATATCTAGTGCTTCTGGGAAATCAGACTTTCTTTTTTGCACTACGTCAGAGTACTGGAAAGCACCAATAAGTATTGAGGTGATATTCATTATCATATTCCTAATAGTGTTTATCCTTGTATCTCGAAATTCGTTGGTTGCTACTTTTGGC
>MNZJ01000026.1 GCA_001873565.1 Candidatus Peregrinibacteria bacterium CG2_30_44_17
AGTCAGTAGTCAGTAGTCAGTAGTCAGTAGTCAGTAGTCAGTAGTCAGTAGTCAGTAGTCAGTAGTCAGTAGTCAGTAGTCAGGGCTGGAGTTTTTTTTGGTAGAAAAGTTCGATTGCGTGGGCAAACTTTTTGGATTAAACTTCGCCATGTACACTTTTTTAACAAAACTCAAATGTCACTGTTTGAAAACACCATTAGCCAGATGAGGCAAGCCGCTTCGATCATGAAACTCGATCCGAATGTTGAGACTATTTTGAGCACTCCACATCGTATTTTGGAAGTCTCCGTCCCCGTCACAATGGACAATGGTTCTATCCGCATATTTACAGGTTTCCGTGTTCAACACAATAATGCTCGAGGTCCTTATAAAGGTGGCATTCGTTTCCATCCTGAGGTTGATATGGAAGAGGTTAAGGCTCTTGCTATATGGATGACTATGAAATGCTCTGTCGTTGGCATACCTCTAGGTGGAGGCAAAGGCGGAGTTATCGTTGATTCTCATACACTTTCCGCGCTCGAACTTGAAAGATTAACAAGATCTTATATACGCGCAATTGCGCCTGCTATCGGACCCACGAAAGATGTGCCTGCTCCTGATATGTACACTACTCCTCAGATTATGGCGTGGGCTGCTGATGAGTTTTCCAAGATTCATGGAGAGAACGTACTTGGAGTTGTTACCGGGAAGCCTCTGGAGGTTGGTGGTAGTGCCGGACGTGGCGACTCTACAAGCCAAGGCGGCATTTATGTGCTTGAAGAAGTATGCAAGACTTATAATCTGCCTCATGAAGGCACTAAGGTCGTTGTCCAAGGTTTCGGCAATGCCGGAGCTAATGTAGCTAAGATGCTTCATGACAACGGATTCAAAGTAGTTGGAGTGTCCGATTCAAGAGGTGGTATTTACTGTGAAAACGGGATAAATCCTGACGCAACACATAGCTGCAAACTGGACAAGGGATCAGTTGTCGAGTGTAGCGGTATCGGTGGCGAAAACTGTAAAGTTATCACTAACGAAGAGCTTCTGGAGCTTGAGTGCGATATTTTATTCTTATCCGCGATGGAGAATCAAGTTACTGCTGCAAATGCAGACCGTATCAAGGCGCGTTTTATTGTTGAGCTTGCCAATGGACCTGTCACCCCTGAGGCTGATGTTGTTCTTGAGAAAAAAGGAGTCTTGGTAGTTCCTGACATCCTTGCGAATGCAGGAGGAGTGACTGTGAGTTATTTTGAGCTTGTGCAGAACGAAGCTAATTTCTACTGGACTGACGAAGAAGTGCAAGAGAGGCTGAAAAAAATCATGGTTGATTCATGGAATAATGTGGCCGATTTGGCTAAAAAGTATAATTGCACGCTGAGACAGGCTGCATTCATCGCCGCCCTGAAGAGACTCGAAGCAGCTATCAAACTGAGAGGGTATAATTAGTTTGTAGTTTGTATAGGCGCTACGTCGTAATGTCGTAGTGCCTTTTTTGTTGTATTTAAGCGGCTGATGTGGTTTGATGAAGTCTGTTTTTCTTAAAAATAAATAACTTTTTCCAATGCCTCACAGGATCGAAGTGGGCTTCCGTGTTCTCGACACCAGGGCCTCTGCCAGAGAAACTCACCTGGCGCAACTATCTTTTGGCAATTCCTTGAGAGAGGTTTTTATCGTTGATGTTTATACTATCGATAAAGATTTCTCGATCGAAGATTTGCAGAAAATAGGTAGCGCTCTTTCTAATCCTGTTTTGCAGGAATTTACGATTGATAAGCCCTACGGCGTGCCTGAATTCGACTGGGCTATCGAAATAGGTTTTCTACCAGGAGTGACTGACAATGTCGGACATACTGTCAAAGAAATAGTGCAAGATTTGCTTTCTGCTACATTCGAGGAGCAAGAGGCTGTGTACTCTTCCCAAATAACTTATGTCCGTGGCGATCTTACCTCTCAGCAAGCAGAGGCGATTGGAGAGTCTATGGCCAATAAACTCATACAGAGAATCACTGTCAAATCTTATGCCGATTATCAGCGTGACTCCGGAATGGGCGTGCTTGTGCCACGCGTGAAACTGAATCATGAGCCGCAAGTTGATGAGGTTGACTTGGATATGTCTGATGAAGAGCTTACTAAGCTTGGGAAACAAGGTGTCCCAAATGCTGACGGTACACGTCGCGGACCTCTGGCTCTTAGCCTACCTTATGTCCATGCTATTAAAGATTATTTTGAAAAAGAAGGCCGCAAGCCTACAGATATTGAAGTTGAGTCCCTGGCTCAGACGTGGTCGGAACACTGCAAGCATACTATCTTTGCCGATCCTATTGACGATATTTCCGATGGAATTTACAAACACTATATAAAGCGTGCTACCAATGAAATCCGCGAGACTAAAGGAGATGCCGATTTCTGCGTGTCTGTATTTAAGGATAATTCAGGTGGAATAGTTTTTGATGACGAATGGGTAGTGACCGATAAAGTCGAGACTCATAACAGCCCTTCCGCTTTAGATCCTTTTGGAGGATCTATTACCGGTATAGTTGGTGTGAACCGCGATACTATCGGCTTTGGAAAGGGTGCAAAGCCTATCATTAACAGATACGGATTTTGCTTTGCTAATCCCAACGATACTGCTCCTCTTTATAAGGGCGAGAATAAAACTCAGAAGATGCTTTCGCCAAAGAGAATTATGGATGGCGTCATTCAGGGAGTGAATGTTGGAGGCAATTGCAGTGGAATTCCAACGCCTAATGGATTTATGTATTTTGATCCGCGATACAAAGGGAAACCCCTTGTATTCGTTGGGACTGTCGGGCTGATGCCAAAGGAAGTTTGCGGCGCACCTGGATGGGAGAAGCAGGCAAAGCCAGGAGACAAAGTCGTTGTAATTGGAGGCAGAGTAGGCCAAGACGGTATTCATGGAGCTACTTTCTCTTCCGAAGCTATGGATAGCGGTAGTCCATCTACGGCTGTTCAAATCGGAGATCCGATTACTCAAAAGAAGCTTTCTGACGCAATTGTGAAGGAAGCGCGCGACATGGACTTATATAATAGCATTACAGACAACGGTGCCGGTGGCATATCTTGTAGTGTCGCCGAGATGGCTCGCGAATGCGGCGGCTGCTATGTTGACCTAGACAAAGTTCCACTCAAATATCCTGGGCTTGATCCTTGGCAAATTTGGATAAGCGAATCTCAGGAAAGGATGACTCTATCTATCCCACCTGAGAAACTTGATCGGTTCCTTGACCTTATGAATAGGCGTGGAGTTGAAGCGACTGTAATTGGAGATTTTAATGATTCCGGTAGATGCGAAGTTGTATATGATGGCAAGAAGATCATGGATATCGATTTGGATTTCTTGCATAACGGACTACCGGAAAGCCACCTACACACAACGTATACAAGGCCTACAAATGACGAACCGCATGCCGAGTGCCCGGCTGATTTAACAGGTCTGGCACGTGATATGATTAGTCGACTAAATGTGCGTAGCTACGACTTCGTTTCGCATCAATATGACTACGTAGTCCAAGGCTCTACAATTGTTGGACCTGTTCATGGCAAAGGACGTGTTAATGGCCGAGCCGCCGTTATGGCGCCGGTTCTATCATCTGTTAAAGGCGTAGTACTATCCAGTGGACTCAACCCAAGATACAGCGATATTGATACTTACCATATGTCGGCTTGCGCTATAGATACGGCTATCCGCAATGCCGTTTCTGTCGGTGTTAATCTTGATAAGCTCGCGCTTTTGGATAATTTCTGCTGGTGCAGTTCTGATGAGCCGGAAAGGCTTGGACAGCTTAAAGAGGCCGCAAAAGCGTGTTATGACTATGCGACAGCTTACGGCACTCCGTTTATATCCGGCAAGGATAGTATGTTCAACGATTTCAAAGGGTACGACGAGAATGGCAACAGTATCAAACTGTCCGTTCCGCCAACACTGCTTATTTCCTCTTTTGGTATTACGGATGATTATCGCAAAAGCGTTACTATCGATAGCAAGTTTGCAGGAGATCTTATTTACGTTATCGGCGAAACTAAGGAAGAGCTTGGTGGCAGTGAATATTTTGACCATCTTGGATTTGTCGGCAATGGGATTCCACAAGTCGACGCTGCTTATGCAATGAAGATTTACAGAGCTGTTTGCGAAGCTACTTCTAATGGGCTTCTTGCATCATGCGAGAGCATATCTGCCGGAGGTCTTGGAGTCAGTCTTGCCAGAGTTGCTATCGCAGGACAGCTTGGCATGGACCTCGATATTGGCAAAATTGCAGGCGAGATTAGGCCTGATTATGCGCTGTTTTCTGAGACTCAGAGTCGTTTTGTCGTTACTGTGAATCCTGCCAAAAAGGCTGCATTCGAAGCTCTGTTTGGCGACTTGCCTATCTATGCGATTGGCGAAGTCAGGAGCGATGACAAATTTATTGTCAAAAACCTGATCAGTACCGACGTCCCTACTTTGAATGAGAGTTATCGAAAGCCTTTTAAAGGATTTTAACTACTAATTATTAACCGATATGAAACCTAAGGTGATCGTGATGTCCGGCTACGGAATCAATTGCGAAGAAGAAACGAAGTATGTCTTTGAGCAGTCTGGTGCCGAGGCTGATATCGTGCATGTTAATGATTTAATCGATGGTATTAAGAAATTTTCCGACTACCAAATCTTAGCTTTTCCCGGTGGATTCTCTTATGGAGACGATACCGGCAGCGGTAATGCCTACGCCAACAAAGTCAAAAACAACTTATGGGATGACCTACTCAAGTTCGTACAAGATGACAAGCTTGTGATCGGTATCTGCAATGGATGTCAGATGCTTTCCAACCTTGGACTTGTTCCCGCTTTTGATGGTGAATATGGCAAGCGCAATATCGCTCTTAGATGGAATAGTACTGCCAGATATGAGTGCAGATGGGTCGATATAAAGGTTCAGAGTGACAAATGTGTATGGACTCGCGAGATGGATACTCTGAAGTGTCCTATTTCAAGCGGAGAGGGGAATTTTTATGGAGAACCAGATGTTATTAAGAGGCTTAATGATGATGGACAGGTCGTCTTCCGATATATTAAGCCTGATGGCGAGCTTGCAGGTGGAGAGTTTCCATACAGTCCTAATGGTTCTACCGAAGACATAGCCGCTATTTGCGATCCGAGCGGACGTATTATGGGCATAATGCCTCATCCCGAGAGGAACTGGAATTTTTACAATCAAGACAATTGGACCCTCGTCAAAGAGAAGGCTGAGAGAGAAGGAATCGCGCTACCGGAAGAAGGACAAGGCATGCAGATATTTAGAAACGGGGTGGAGTATTTTGGTGGGTAGGATTTAGGGTTTTTATTCCATGGAGCGTTTCACGCAAGATACAGAGAGCAAGACCTCGATCGCAGACTATGCAATATCACCATAAAATTATCTAATTACAAGTCCTATGACGACATATGCAGATTCCGGAGTAAACATTGAACTCGGAGATGATGCTTCCAAGGTCATGTACGAGGCGGCAAAAGCTACATGGGAGAATCGCAAAGGCATGTTAGGCGAAGTGATTACGCCTAAGGATGATTTTTCTGGTGTTCGCGGGATCAATATTGGAGACCTTCCTGCAGGTACTTTTATGTCGATGGGGTTCGATGGAGTTGGCACAAAAGTTGAACTTGCCGAGCGTATGATGAAGCACGACACCGTTGCTTTTGATCTTTTTGCGATGGTTTGTGACGATGCTGTTGTCTATGGTGGCGAACCTGTTTTGATAGGTTCGATCTTGGATGTTAACACATTGGGTGCCGATGGAGCTTCTTATTTGAATTTTATGAAACAGCTAGCTGCCGGCTATATCGCCGCGGCCAAAGCTGCTCGTGTTGCCGTAATTAATGGCGAAATTGCCGAATTAGGTGCTCGTATTTCTGGACATGGAGATTTTAATTACAACTGGGGTTCTGCAGCCTTGTGGATCGGGCATCGCGACCGGCTTTTTACAGGAGATGAAATCAAGTCCGGAGATAAGGTTATTGCTCTTAGGGAGAAAGGGTTTCGGTCTAATGGGTTCTCTCTTTTGCGAAAAATTATGAAAGATAATTATGGAGAAAATTGGCATGATGCCGAACTTAATGGCGCTAAAATCGGTGAACTTGCGCTAATGCCTTCTCAAATTTACTGTGCTGCTGTTGTCGACATGATGTCTGCTGCCGAAGTTCATGGCGCGGCACATATCACCGGCGGAGGTATCCCCGGCAAACTTGGACGAGTTCTCAGTCGTGCCGGCTTTGGCGCCGAGCTAACAGATCTTTTTGAGCCTTGCGAGCTTATGAAACATGCCATCGAGATAGGAGATGTTTCTCGAGATGAAGCTTATCGCACGTGGAACATGGGTAACGGCATGATGGTCGTCGTCGCTCCAGGATGCGAGGAAGATGCTATACGCATTGCCGGCGATCATGGTATCCAGGCCAAAGTTTGCGGAGAAATCACGATGGAGACCGGGATTAGCTTTTAGACTACTTTACCCCAGCCGATTTTGTCTCTAAGTACTTTGAAGTATTTCTTGTTTGTCATGCGAATCAGTTGTGCCCTTCGGCTACTTTTTCGTATTTTGATTTCGTCGCTATATTTAAGAGGGAGAATAATCTGGCCATCCATTGTGAGTCCGATATCGTTATCCGCATAACGTCTCTCTGTTTCGATCTTCACATTGAGCTGCCTGTTGTTCGGGATTACTATCGGGCGCGTCGTAAGTGCCGATGGACATATCGGCGTCATTATAAATGCGGACAACCCCGGATGAATGATTGGACCTCCTGCAGAGAGTGAGTGCCCTGTTGATCCTGTCGTTGTAGCAACGATGACTCCATCAGCTTTGAACTTGATCATTCTGCGTTGGTCGATTGTAACAGAAAGCTCGATCAGTCTTGCGAAGTTACCTTGGTTGATAACTGCGTCATTAAGCGCAATGAAGGTCTTGTATTTTGAGCCATTCCTGTAAACGGTTACACGAAGCAAGTCTCTATCGTCAATGTGGTATCTGCCTTTGAATATCGCATCTATGTTTCCAAATATTCTCTCCGTCTTGTGGACCTCCGTCAAGAAGCCTATATTTCCCAAATTTACTCCAAGGATTAGCGGCTTGTTTTTCTTGTCTGTTTCGCGGATTGCCTTGAGGAGCGTGCCATCTCCACCAAGCGTTATGATAAGGTCCATATCCTTCATCTGCTTGTTGCGAGTCATATGGTTCTTATGGTCGCTTATACAACTTGCTATGCGCGTATCATAAGTAATCACATTGACGTATTTCCTCAGATGTTGGATTATTTTTTTTATGTATGTGCTTTTACCTTCCAGGCTGCTGCGACCCACAAGCCCTACCTTAAGGATGCGTTTTGTATGCCTCTCGTTCATTTTCTTAGGACTTAGGAATTAGTCAAAAGGAAGTTATTAGCGTGCTCATTTTATAGGCTTCTTGGGGTATTGTCGAGGACGCGGCCATCTATCTCTTGTATTTTCCGTCTGAGTTGCTTAATCTAAGTGCAGATTAATCTATTTGCCATGAGAGATATCAAGTATTCGTTTGCAAGGCTTTCACGCCCTAAAAAAGTCGTCTTCATCGCCAGTCTTGTTTCTGTCATAGGCTGCCTGATGCCTTGGTATAACGATCTGAGCGTCTATGGCGTATCAGATACTTTTCTGGGCATCACGGGGCCACTGTTTTTAGCGGGATTTTTTGTCTTAGTCATGTCTGGCTTCGTCGCACTGATGATTGGCATGCCCATGATGGGCAAGAACTTCTTAAAACTTCCTGTTAAGCAATCTATTGTTGCGATGGCGGTTGGAGTGCAATCGTTATTTCTTTTGCTTATAGTTAACTCCGTTTTTTATCACTCTAAATTCGGGGTGAGCATTTCTCACAAAAGCCCTGGCTTCGGCATGACCATCTCCATGGTTGCTGTTATCGGATTAATAGTTGGCAGTTATTTCTGGTACAAAGAAGAGTACGTTTACAAAGGATTTGATGAAAGCATTGGACGAAAGGAGCCGCTTATAAGGATGGAATCTGCGCCTCCCGTACAGCAGAAAACAGAGAGCAGAGAGCAGAGATCTATTGATACGGAAACGCAGCCACACACGCCTTACAGCAAGAAGGCCACACGCAGAGGTTTCGGGTTCAAAGAGTCTAGACCCGGCGAAAGCATTGATGATTTGGTAAAGAAGCAGCAGCCGCAATCCAGCGTTATTGTCGACGATACTCCGCCGCCAATGACTAATGCCAACGACGATACGGACGCTATATCTATCAACCATGGTGGCAAAGAGGAAAACATGAAGATAAGATTGGATTTGTAGGAAATAGTCAGTAGTCAGTAGTCAGTAGTCAGTAGTCAGTAGTCAGTAGTCGGTAGTCAGTAGTCAGTAGTCAGTAGTTAATATTTCTAATATGGCTGAGGAAAAAGACAATAGCAGCAAGATTTCGAACATTCTTTTCTTTTGTCGCGACTGCCAGAAAGTCGTGCCTGATCCTAAAAAGACTGGTGCTAAGTACGCGTATCAATGTCCTACATGTGACAGCAAGAACGTTGCTTTTGGCACAAAGAGAAGTATTTGCGACTACTTCCATTTGAAGGATAAAGATTTAGTTTAGGAGTTAGGGATTAGGGAATGGAGTTTTGTTTTTGTAAAACATTTTTTCACGTTTTTTTAATATCGGCGTGCTATTTTCTACTTGGCGTCAATTTGGTTTCAATCGAATTTCAAAAAACATATTGACGGTGAGTGGACGCTCACCTATACTCTGGCTACAAACAAAATTTTTAACCTTAAAACAAATGGCAGACGCAAAACAGAATGAAGGTCGCACCAAAGCTCTTGACTTAGCCCTTGAGCAAATTGAGAAGAATTACGGCAAGGGTGCTATTATGCGCCTTGGAGAAGCTAAGAAAATAAACGTAGAGACTATCCCAACTGGGTCTTTGTCTCTTGATATTGCTCTTGGCGGCGGTATACCAAAAGGTCGCGTTATTGAGATTTTCGGCCCTGAGAGCAGTGGTAAAACAACTCTCGCCCTGCACGTCATTGCGGAGTGCCAAAAAGGCGGCGGACAGGCTGCGTTCATCGACGCTGAGCACGCTTTGGACCCCGAGTATGCCGAAAGAATCGGCGTTGACGTAGAGAACATGCTTATCTCTCAACCTGATACGGGAGAGCAGGCTCTTGAAATCACAGAGACTCTTGTAAGGTCGAATGCTGTAGATATCATAGTAGTTGATTCTGTAGCAGCTTTGACTCCTCGTGCTGAAATTGAAGGTGAGATGGGTGATTCTCACATGGGTCTTCAAGCCAGACTTATGAGCCAGGCGCTTCGCAAACTTACAGCTGCCATATCAAAATCCAAGGCGACTGTAATCTTCATCAACCAGATTCGTATGAAGATTGGAGTGATGTTTGGCAATCCAGAGACTACCCCTGGTGGTAATGCACTCAAATTTTACTCCTCAATACGTATGGATATCAGACGTATCGGCACTATTGAAGGAGCGAGCGACAACGGCAAAGAGTTTGTCGGCAACAGAGTCAAGGTCAAGGTAGTCAAAAACAAGGTATCCCCCCCATTCAAGACAGCTGAGTTCGATATTATGTACAACAAGGGCATATCTAATAGCGGAGATATCGTTGACCTTGGCGTGCAATATGAGTTCGTTAAGAAAGCCGGCGCGTTCTTCAGCTATGGCGAAACCCGTCTTGGTCAGGGACGAGAGAATGCCAAGTCCTTCCTTGAGGCAAACGGGAAGATGATGGCTGAGATTGAGAAGAAGCTTAAAGACAAATTCATAATCAAGAAGTAGTTTGACTGAGGCATTGTATGCAAAACTCATGGACTATGCCCTGCGTGCTTTGGGCAGGCGGATGATGACTGAATTTGAGATACACAAGAAGCTCGTAGTTAAGCTTCGCAAGATAACGGACAATGCCGATGACAATGTTGGTGAAGATGTAGTCAAACGTGTCATGAATCGCCTCGTGGAGCTTGAGCTTGTTAATGACGATCAATATGTGCGGGATTTTATCCGAACAAAGCTGATACTTAATCCCAGCGGCAAACGAGGACTTCAGTCAAAGCTGCGACTCAAAGGAATCGACTATGATTTCTTTGAGAAGATCTGGGATGAACTGCAAACGGACGACCAAGATGTGCTTGAACGAGCTTGCAATTCTTTTGTAAGAAAGAAGGGCAGTATTGATTCTCGGAAACAGAAAGAAAGGCTGATGAGGTATCTTGCTTCTCGAGGATTTGAGCCTCATGCGATATACAAACAGTTGTCAAAATACTCATAAACATGTTATAGTTGTGGCGAACTTGAGTTTTACTAGCCTGGGTTAAGAGATCCTGGTTTTTTATTTTATAGCAAATTTATAATATTTATTAACTTATATACTGATATGCAATCACAATTTTTGGCAGCGATTAATCAGCTTGCCGACGAAAAAAATATCCCACGAGAAGCGGTTCTAGACATAGTAAAAGCTGCTCTGAAAACTGCTTACAAGAAAGATTTTGGCAGTCGGGAACAGAACATCGATATTGATATCGACGAGAAGACAGAGCTCGCAACGATTTACCTTGTAAAAGAAGTTGTCGCCAAAGTCGAGGACCCTGAACTCCAGATGAGTCTTACAGACGCTAAGAAAATCAAAGGTAAGGCGAAAGTTGGCGACGAGATACGTATCGACGTTACCCCAATGGAAGGCTATGGTCGTATTGCAGCCCAATCTGCAAAACAAGTTATTATCCAACGTATTCAAGAAGTTGAGCGCGACCTGATGTACGATACTTTCAAGGATCGGGAAAATGAGCTTATTAATGCTCTTGTCCACAGAGTTGAGAACAATCAGGTCTTTGTTGATCTTGGCAAAATCACGACTTTGCTACCTTATGACCAGCAGATCCCAGGCGAAAGATACTATGGCGGTCAAAGAATTAAGATCTATCTGGATAAAGTCGTAAAAACGACAAAAGGACCTCAGCTTATTATCTCCAGAACTCACTCTAGCCTAGTGCGAAAGCTCCTTGAGTTGGAAATTCCTGAGATAAAAGAGGAGATCGTTGAAATCAAAGGCGTTGCGCGTGATCCAGGTGTAAGATGCAAGATTGCTGTAACTTCGCATGACGAGAAAATTGATCCTATTGGAGCTTGTGTCGGACAGAAAGGCGTCCGTGTACAGAATATTACGAACGAGTTACATGGTGAGCGTATTGACGTCATAGAATGGGCAACTGATCCTGCCGAATATATCAAGAGAGCTCTCGCTCCTGCCGAAGTCAGCAAGATCGTACTAAATGAAGACCAGAAGCGTGCGTCTGTATATGTAGCCAGTGACCAGCGGGCACTAGCTATCGGGAAACAAGGTCAAAACGTCAGATTGGCTTCGATCTTAACAGAGTGGGAACTGGATATTTTGGATGTTTCCGATATGCCTGAAGAAAAAGCCAAGGTCGCTAAGCAGAAAAAAGAGGTTATGGATATTGAGTCTCTTGGAGTATCCAAAGATGCTGTTTCCAAGCTTGCTACCGCCAACCTTACACTTGTTGAACAGGTCAAAGGTTTGACTGCTAAAGATCTTCAAGATGTCGAAGGCATAACAGAAGAGGAATCTGAGGAGATAGTCGCAGCATTGAAAAAAGTTAAATAAAAGACCATCTAGGCCCTAGGAACCAAGATCGTCAGGCATAGGCTTGGCCTTCTTGGTTTTTTGTGGTAAAATATACTGATAGAATTAAACCTATTAATGAACGATACTCAAGGAGGAAACCAGGCGGCCACCGGCACAGGATCTGCTCATGTAGACCAGATTAATCGTAATTTCAAAGAGAAAGCTATTTCTGAGCGTGCCGCTGCTATGCATATGGATTATGTGAATATTGGCGCAATGCCTATTAATCCCGACTATCTTAACCTTATATCGAGAGAGGATGCTCACGAATCTTTCCTTGTCCCCTTTTTTAGAATTGGGAAAAAAATAAGGATAGCAATTGCTCATCCTACGAACCAGAAGGCGCTAGCTTTGATAAAAAAATTCAAAGAGGATGGGTATCAGATCAACATTAATCTAGCTACGGAAGAGGGCGTCTTGGAAGCCCTAAAGAATTATGAATCTTCCGAGTTTCAAGAAACCGATAAACCCGTTGAGAATATCTTTGACGAGTCTCAAATAGCCGCATATGAACAAGAAATAGAGGGTCTGCAGCAGCTTAAGGATAAACTTTCCAGCGTTACTGCCGAGGAAGCTTTGAATCTGGTTAACGTTGGAGCTATCAAAACCGGTGCTTCCGATATTCATTATCAACCCGAAGATACACATACTACTGTGCGTTTCCGTATCGATGGCGTTCTGCAGGATATTTTCCAGATGGATAAAAAAACTTACGAGTACCTTGTGAATCAACTCAAGTACAAGTGCAAGATGAAGCTTAACATCGCAACCGAGCCACAGGACGGAAGATTTTATTTCAATTTCAATAAGCGCAAAATCGACGTGAGGGTTTCTGCATTACCTACCGAGTATGGAGAAACTTTTGTACTTAGGCTTCTTGATAGTGGCAAAAAGGCTCTTACCTTCGAGAACATGGGATACTCCGGAAGGAACCTCGCTCTTGCGAAGGCAGCTACTAATATATCGAATGGCATGGTTCTCGTAACCGGTCCTACCGGGTCAGGTAAGACGACTATGCTCTATGCGATGCTCAGAATTTTCAACACTCCGGAAGCGAAAGTTATTACACTCGAAGATCCTATTGAGTACCATATCGAAAGCGTTGCTCAAAGTCAGATCAATGAGAAACGTGGTTATACTTTTGGATCAGGTCTACGTGCTATTTTGAGGCAAGATCCTGATGTCGTGATGCTTGGTGAGATCCGTGATAAAGAGACTGCCGAGACTGCAGCACAGGCTGCTCTTACCGGGCATGTACTTCTCAGCACTTTGCATACGAATAGTGCTGTCGAGACTATACCTAGGCTTCTTAATATTGGATTACAGCCTTACATGGTCGCGCCTTCTATCAACACAATCGTAGCCCAAAGGTTAGTCAGAGTACTATGCAAAGAATGCGCCCGAGAAGAAGCAACCGCTGATTCGGAACGTTCCGAAATAGACAAAGTCATTGCCGGAATTCGCACTGTTGCGCCTGATATGCAGCTTGAAGTTCCCGGCTTGATGAAAAAGTCCGTTGGTTGCGCTAAGTGCAGCCATACTGGATATAGTGGTCAAACTGCAGTTGCCGAAACCTTTGTGTTTGATGACAATATTCGCGACCTTATTTTGCAGAACAAAAGTACCCATGAAATCTTTGAAGCTGCCAGAGCACAAGGCATGCTAACTCTGAAAGAGGATGGCGTACTTAAGGTTGTCGCCGGAATAACTACACTCGAAGAGATCTATAGAGTTGCGAATGAGTAATGGACTTGTTTACGTCCTAATATATCTCATCGCTCCAATGTTTTTGATGTGGCCCGCTATTTCCAGTTCCATTAGCTGCCCTACTAGCTTTCTCGCTGGAATCCCTGTTTGACCTGTGATTTTTTCTATATGGACCGGCTTTGTTCGATCTAATAAATTAAGTATTTTTACCTGATTTTGAGCTATTTCTTTCGCCTTAGTCGTAAGATTTAGAGTCGTGAGCTTAAGATCTCCGATAATCTGAGATGCGTCTGTTAGCAAAACCGCTTGCTCCGATTTGATCAGGTTGTGGCATCCTTCCTGACGATAGTCCGTTATGTCACCCGGTATTGCATATACAAGCCTGTTCTCATGGAAGGCATAGTTGGCCGTAATGAGAGCACCTGATTTGCGCGGTGCTTCTGCTACTACTACCGCATGAGCCAGTCCTGCAATTATGCGGTTACGTATCGGGAACATGAATTTCTCCGCCGGCACGAATGGTGGTGCTTCGGATATCACGGCTCCGCCTTTTTTGATTATATTTGCCGCCAAATTGGTGTGCGGCTCCGGATACAGCTTGTCGAGTCCGTTCGCCAAAACCGCTATATTCGTCAGACTGCTCTCCGTTGATAACGTGTGGGCGTGAGCATCAATCCCATAAGCAAGACCGCTTATTATCGTAATATCGTAGCTAGAGAGTTCCTCTATTAGTTTACGAACTGTCTTGCGTCCGTATGAAGAGATTTTGCGAGTGCCGACTATCGCAATACATGGCTTCGTTGCGCATTTGAGTGACCCTTTGTAGTAAAGTGATACCGGTGGCACTGATAGATTCTTCAGATTCTCAGGATAGTCACGTGCAGTTATTGGCAATATATCCATTCCCAGCTCGCGCATGTTGTCATACTCTCTTTGTGGATCCGCCGCTACTTGAGCCCGCTGGATCGCCTCAATCGTTTCGCGATGAGCATTCTCGATTATGCTTGGGCTGAAATCCTTCCATGCTTCCTTCGCATTGAAATCGTATTTTTCAAGTATCCACGCCAGCAGCTTAGGGCTGCCGAAGAGGATTTTCTGCCACATGTTGAAATAAACTTCCTGCATAGTGCAGGTAAGTTACCATAGAGATATTAAAAAAATGTTAAATAATTTCTATGAACTCCGGCTCTTCAGTGAAATTGTACCCGGACTCCTGCTTGTCTTTTATTATCACTCCATCTTTCATAAGGATGACGCGCTTTCTTATGTTGTCGACCAAATACTGATTGTGTGTTGCAAGGATTACAGTCGTTCCACTGATATTTATCTTTTGCAGAATGCGAAGAACTTCTTCCGCGCTTTCCGGATCAAGATTGCCCGTAGGTTCGTCTGCTATGAATAGCTTTGGGTCGTGTACCAGCGCTCTTCCTATCGCTGTCCTCTGCTTTTCACCACCCGATAATTGATGAGGGAATTGATCTTGCTGCCTAGTTAAATTCACTATCTCCAAAACTTCCTTCACCTTTTTTTTTGTGTCGGCTTCGGCAGCTCCGCAGACCTCCATTGCAAATGCTATGTTTTCAAAAACAGTTTTTTTTGGGAGCAGTTTGAAGTCCTGGAATACGATTCCTATTTTGCGCCTATAGTCCTGCAACTTGTTTCTATCAATATCTGTTATATCAAACCCATCTACCGAGATCATTCCACGATTAGGCTTGAGCGCACCGATAAGGGCATGAATCAGCGTTGATTTGCCAGCTCCAGACGGACCGATCAGGGTTACAAATTCTCCTCCGCTGATTTGCAGATCAACGTCTTTGAGCACCGCGCGCCCGTCGTATCTTTTTGTTATGTTCTGGAAGAGGATCATTGGATAGACTGTAGACTGTAGACTGTAGACTGTAGACTGTAGAAGGTAGATGGTAGAAATCTTACTTCAATTTCTATTTATTTTGAAGTGACTTCTTGTTTATTGCAGGTATTTTTTGTGTACCTCTTTGAGTCTGCTGTTCGTTACATGAGTATAGATTTGAGTTGTTGTGATCGATGCATGCCCAAGCATCTCCTGCACAGCCCTTATGTCTGCTCCGTTATGCAGAAGCTCAGTTGCGAAACTGTGTCTCAAAATGTGAGGGGTCACTTTTTTGACCAGCCCTGCGTACCTTGCGGATTGCCTCACTATGTCCTGTATCGTATATTGAGTGAGCCGACGTTTCTCTCCTGTGCTTATATCGTCTTTGCTGCGAGTACGTCCATAATTTATGAATAACGGTTCGAAATTGTCGGTGCGCGTTTTTAAGTACTCCTCAAGCCATTTGGCACAACGATCGGATATGAATACTATGCGCGGCTTGCGCCCTTTTCCACGCACCATGAATTCGCGCCTCTTCAAATCCACCTGCTTTCGATTTAGTGAGTTGAGTTCGCTTACTCGAAGTCCCGTTGAGTACAGCGTCTCCAAAATAGCTCTATTTCGAAAGCCTTTCGGCGAGTTTAAATCTACGCTCTCAAATAGTCTTTCGAGCTCTTCTCGCGAAAGAAATTCGACTGTCCGCTCCTGGATTTTTGCAAGTTCGATCTTCTCCGGCGGCAACGTCGCATAATCATTTTTTGTTAGATATTTCAGAAATGCTCTCAGTGCTATTATGTGGTAGTTCTGAGTTTTCTTCCCAAGGTTCTCAGGCAGTCTGTTTAAGTGCAGCTGATACTTCTGAACCATATTTAGCGTTATCTCTTTTGGGCTTATATCCCCTGCGAATTCGACGAAACGAGACAAATAATGTTGATAATTCTCTATTGTCTTCTCTGATTGATTCTTGGCGATTTCCGCATGCTCAAGGAAGTCTGTGATCAGTTCTTTTATTTTTTTTGTACTCATGTTCAAATATGTGTGTCCTTCTCGATTTTACACATAAAAAGAAAAAAGTGCGAACATCTTGGCCCGCACTATGGATCTTCTCTTAGATCTAACTTTGAGTGGTTGCTACTGTGAAGTTCGTATTCGAGGCGTGAGGAGCGTTGTGTACTTGTAAGTACACGAGCAACGAATAACAAAGAATAAGGATTTCACCGTAGCAATCCGCAGGAAATAAATAGATTTCCTTCAATTCCGCGTCACTCCTCCTAGAAATACCTTCCAGGTATTCCTTCGTTGTTGTTCCTTGAATCGAAGAGAAATCTATCATATTCCACTTCGAAGTTAGATCTAAGAGCAGATCCCAGCTTCATATTTCAGTCTCTCCGTGTTTAATATTACGCTTACTTTGTTATAGCGTCAACATTCTATAAATCGTCTCGGCAACTTCTCCTCGACTGACGTCACTGTCAGGATAGAAGTATCCGCTATAATCATCCATAAGACCATTGTCCTTCGAGTATTGTACATAGGGCGCATACCATGCTGATTCATCTGTATCTGAGTATATGTCTGTCACAGCGTAGTCACTGACATCAATTCCGTAGCTATTCATGAGTATCTTGAGGAACTCGACTTTGTTCACCGGGTCGCCAGGCGCAAAACTGCCGTCCGGATATCCCGTAGCGACTCCAAGGTTATATCCTGCTACAACATACTTCTCGTACCAACTTCCAGCCTGTACGTCGTCAAATGGAGTAACGTCGTTACTTGTTAATTCCGGCACATCATGGCCGAAGCCCAGAAGCAGCATTTTTAGTATCTCAACTCTGTTGATCGACTGGCTAGGCTTAAAACTTCCATTCGCATAACCTTCTATAATGCCAAGGTCTTTGAGATAAGATATTGCCACTGCATACTCGTGGTTATCCGGCACATCAGTAAAAATTGAATACCCCAAGACATAGTCTACCGTTTGACCGCTGACGTCGAGAGAGTAGTCCGTCTGAATGTTTTTCACATATCCTACAAAACTCTCCTGGATGATGTCGCTCGGATAATCACCTAGGTACAGAGATCCGCTGCTCCGACTTGTACTTGCGCCACAGTGGGACTGCAAAAGGTCGTCGACATATATATTCATTCCGGTTGCCGTACCGTACTCTATCTTGATCTTCGTCCATTCATATAAGTCCAAAGACTCTTCGGAATATATATGATGCCATCCTGATGCATCGACACAGTTTGATGCTGTGTATGGATCGTAAAGATTAAAATCCAGAACTGCGTTCTCATCTATACCTAGCGATATAGATCCGTATTCCGGCACCTCTATCCCGATTGAGTCCATGACTGTGCCTATCTCCGAATTCTCGTCGAGATAAATCTCAAGTTCAATAGATCCATTACGCGGCACAGAGTAAACGCTACTCAAGTCCGAAGAGTAACTTGACGATGTCACATAATAGTCGTAATCATCAGGACCTTTTAGCGTCTCTATATCATCAAGGTAAAAATCTATAGCCTCTTGCGCGTACGATGCCGCTTCTTTCATGACAGACAGCGTGTTTTTGTATCCTAAGATGTAGTTCTCGTAAGCCAGCACATTGCCTCTATTATACTGACCTCCTTCCCTGTAGAAGTTAACCACTATCAGTAGGTTGTCAGCTTTTTTTACGTAATGTAGTGTGTTTGACTCTGATGAGTAGTTTTTTAGTAGCAGGTCGCTGGTTGATCCAGCTCCTGTCTTGTAACTAAAACTTGTCGCTGTCTGCTCCAGCAAGACCCACTCCCCTGTACTGAACTCTCTCTTATTAAAAAATCCTGCGAATACCGAATCCAGCTCTGATGACGAGCTGTATGATAAAACGTACATATAAATCATCGGTAATTCCGTATATAAAGAGAAATCGTCATCGTATAGAGCTTGGTATGTAGCCACTACTCCATACGTAGTCTCATCTCTACTTACTTCTTGCCAGTTTGAGTGATCCTCCAGCCCTTCTATCGCGCTTGCCTGAGGCAAGACCAACTCCAGATTGTCTTGTAATTCCTGAGCTGTTATTGCGCTGGAAAAAGCGTATGCCCCCTGAGGTGCAATCAACATTATTGCTGCCAATACTGTACTTATAGTTTGTTTCATTGTTCTGTGTTGCCACCTTAACATTAAACATTTAGCATTTTTTGGCAAATTATGGAATAATTATGTGCTGAGAATTCCATAATATTATGCCGTTATATGTTAGCAGATTACGCAGTATCAGACGAGAATAGCAAAGGACGAGCGTATCCTGAGCCTGTTACCTCCGGCAGATCCGCTTTCCAAAAAGATCGTGATCGCATAATCCATTGTCGTTCTTTTAGGAGGCTCAACTCAAAAACACAGGTTTTTGTCGCTAATCAAGGCGACCATTATCGCACCCGGCTTACTCATACTATTGAAGTTTCTCAAGTTAGTCGCGATATCGCCCGTGATTTAGGGCTAAACGAAGATCTTGCCGAAAGCATTGCACTGGCTCATGACCTTGGGCATACGCCTTTTGGTCATGCCGGCGAGATGGCAATGAACAGGTATTTGCACCAATTGAATCGCAGTTTTGAGCATAATGAACAGAGCAAACGCGTTGTCACACTCCTAGAAAGGATGTATCCCGACTTCCCCGGACTTAATTTGAGTTTTGAGGTTTTGGATGGTTTGTCGAAACATCAAACTCCCTGGGATAATCCGAATATGCAGATTGAGGCAGCTCCTAGTCTGGAAGCTCAAGTCGTGAATATCGCAGATGAAATTGCATACAGTAATCATGATATCGATGATGGACTACGCGCAGGGCTTCTTATTTGGAATGACCTCACATCTCTTCGAGTTGTTGACAGAGCTGTTTCCGAGGTTTTTGATAGATATGGAGACATCACAGATAGCAAGATTCGCCGTTCACGTGTAATTAGCACGCTTATTGGGATAATGATTAAGGAACTCGCCGACAATACCAAGTCTAATATTGAGGATGGCGGTATCAAGTCGCTATCTGATGTTTACGGTCAAGACACGCCGATAGTTAGCTTTGCCAGCGAATTCCGTAAGCAGATGCATGAACTCAAAGATTTCCTTCATAAAAATTTCTACCTGAATCCCGAGATACTCAAGCTTACAAACCGAGGCGAGCATGTTATTGAGAAACTATTTGATTATTACCTGAGTCATATCGATGAGATCCCTGCATACCTGCGTGGTGAGGACGACATTATATCTGTCAAAGATTATATATCCGGAATGACAGATACTTTTGCCGAACAGAAATTCGAGGATTTGTGCTAAAATGCTAACTACTAAGGAACCTACACTACTAACTACAGACTACCATTGAGATGCCCAAAATGTAGACATGACAACACCAAGGTCATTGATTCGCGAGATACCAATGATAACAAAGAGACCCGTCGCAGACGCGAGTGCGAGAAGTGCGAACACAGGTTCACTACTTTTGAAAAAGTTGAGACTTCGAACTTCGTAGTTATAAAGAAAAATGGCACACGAGAGTCTTACCATAGAGACAAGGTTTCACGTGGAATCTGGCGAGCTTGCGAGAAGAGACCTGTCACTCAGGAGCAAGTTAATGAACTTATTGATAATCTGGAAGAGAAGTGGAGTGCCAGTGGCAAAGAAGTCCCTGTTAAACAGATAGGAGAAGATGTCGTTGAGAGCCTCCGCAAACTCGATGAAGTAGCATATATTCGTTTTGCTTCCGTATATAGGCAGTTCAAAGACGTTGAGTCTTTTAAGAAGGAACTGACAGATCTATTGGGTTAATTCCTGAAGGCGCCGATTTGACGAGCCAACAAAAGCATGTCATGATTAACGCTCACGATTATTTAAATTTACAAATTTGTATAGAAATTATAAAAAAACGCCAAAAAAACGCCCTCAAAATGGCGGCGGAAGAAAATCTCAACCGAGAAATGCCAGATCGGCTCACTCCACTATGGATGTCGATCAGCTCATAAACAAAGTAAATGACGATGCTTTTATAAAGCCTGCCGAGCATGTTCTTCAGCACCAATTCGATGATTTCAAGATAGATCTGCGGCTTAAACGTAATATTGCAGAGAAGGGCTATATAAGCCCAACTCCTATTCAAGATCAAGCTATTCCACTTGGGCTGGAAGGAAGAGATGTCATCGGCATAGCCAATACCGGAACCGGCAAGACAGCGGCATTTTTGATTCCGCTAATTAATAAGATGCTGGGAGATAAAGGAGAGCAGGCGCTTATTGTTGCACCAACACGTGAACTTGCATTTCAGATAGATGATGAACTGAATCAATTTGCAAAAGGCTTCGGCCTCACTTCCGTTCTTTGTATAGGTGGCACCAATTTGATAAAGCAGCAGAGAGCGTTAAGGCACCGCGTTAATTTTGTTATCGGAACGCCAGGCAGACTTGTCGATTTAATGAACCGTAAATCCCTGGATCTTCATAGCTTTAAAAACGTTGTCCTCGACGAGGCTGATCGTATGGTCGATATGGGTTTTATCCGTGATATTCGGCTTCTTTTGGGGAAATTGCCGATACAAAGACAGTCACTATTTTTTACTGCCACACTTGAGTCGAAAGTTGAAGAGCTCATACGCAAATTCATGAATAATCCCGAGAAGGTATCTGTCAAGATCCGCCATACGTCCGCAAATATCGAACAAGATATTATTCATGTCCCGAGCAATAAAACTGCGAAACAGAAGATACTTACTGATCTGCTTCACAAGCCTGAATTTGAAAAAGTTCTGATTTTTTGCAGAACAAAACATGGAGCTAACAAGTTGGTTACAGGTTTGCACGAGTCTCGCATCAAGGCTGTTGCGATCCACGGGAATAAATCACAAAACTATCGCATCAAAGCCCTAACTGATTTCAAAAAAGACGATATAAAAGTACTGGTAGCGACCGACGTGGCTGCCAGAGGATTAGATATCAACGGAGTTAGCCATGTGATAAATTACGATATTCCTGCTAATTACGATGACTACGTCCATCGTATTGGCAGAACCGGACGAGCAGATCAACATGGTAAAGCGTTAACATTCGTCACTCAAGAGCCATAGGTAGTTTTTTGTGTATTGTGTCTCGCTAGGGCATCGCCACTTCGTGGCTGCTGAGCCGCTCGTCACAATCACAAAAAACTTAGAGTTCGTCGTGTCTCGCTATAGGGCATCGCCACTTCGTGGCTGCAATAGGATTTTGCTCAACTCGTTAGAGATTTTGTTATCCTGTCGTCACCATGATTGCCAAAATCACTACTCGTCGTCCTTTGTCTTCTGGAAGTCTC
>MNZJ01000013.1 GCA_001873565.1 Candidatus Peregrinibacteria bacterium CG2_30_44_17
TGGGGAGTGCAGTACGAATAATCAAATCAAACACAGGACGAGATATGGAAAAGAAGTTTGAGTTTTTGAAGGAGGTATACTGGGGAACGGAGAGTGTTTGGAGTGGAGGTTATTTTGTTTCAACAGTTGGAGTTAACGAAAAAATCATTCGACAGTACATCGAGAAGCAGGGGCAAGAAGATGCGGGACAAGCAAAGCTTGCATTAGGCTAACCCCGCCTGCGTAAGCTGGCGGAAGTTTAGGCTCTAGTGTCTTGCAGGCAGGCTATATGTGTTTATTGAACTACTGTCAGCCACTTGCTGTATTTCTTGTTCTCACCGTTTACGATTTTTAAAAACTCTTCTTTGAGGTGCATTGTAACGGGTCCACCTTCTGCGAGTTTAAGTTTCTTACCGTCTATTGATGAGATAGGGGAGACTTCGGCTGCCGTCCCTGTGAAGAAAGCTTCGTCAGCGCGTTTCAACTCTTCGGGCTTGATGTTTTTTTCTACGACTTTGTACCCTAGGTCACGGGCGAGAGTCATAATTGCATCGCGTGTTATTCCGGGCAGGATAGTGCCGACTGATGGCGTGTATATTGTTTTTTGCTTAACCATGAAGATGTTTTCTCCAGGTCCTTCCGCAACATGGCCTTTGTAATCAAGTAAGAGAGCCTCATCATAACCGTTTTTGTAGGCGTCGATGCTGGCCAGAATAGAATTCGTATAATGTCCGCAAAGTTTTGCATCTGAGACAGTTGAAGCCGGGTGAATACGCATGTATTTACTGATTTTCACTCTCACGGCGTGTTCTCCCAAATATGATCCCCAGCCCCACGCAGCTATCATGGTGTCTGGCAGGAACCCTTTTGTTGATAGCCCCATGCGTCCTTCGCCGTAGTATACCAGAGGTCTTATGTAACCTTTCTTAATCTTGTTTTTCTTGATTAATTTGATGATCGCTTCGTTAATCTCTTTTTGGCTGTACTGCATTTTCATGTCCAGTGCCTTGGCAGAATAGAATAATCTTTTTGTATGTTCTTTTAGCCGAAAGATTGCCGGGCCTTTTTTTGTGTCGTAAAATCTGATGCCTTCAAAGGCTCCTGCGCTGTAATGTAATGTGTGAGTGATCAAATGGGTTTTGGCATCGTCCCAGTTTAAGAATTTGCCGTTTTTCCAGATATACGGAACTTTTTGCATGATGTTTTTCTTTTTTGAAAATAACATGGTGCATTCTATCAGCGCGAAGATGATTTTAGAAGTTGATTTGGTGTGCAAATGAAACTCCCCGCAGCAAGCTACGGGGAATTCTTTCGATTAAAATCTGTAGTCTGGCTTGAGCATATCTGCCTGAGCTTTTTTGCCGACATTGTATGCAGTCCTTTGTGCTAACGAGTAGAGTTCGATGAATCCGGCAGAGGCGTTCTGATTGAACAGGTCGTTCTTCATGAACGTTGCCATGTCTTTGTTGAACATCGAGTAAGGTGAGCTAGCGGATATTACGGTGACGGTGCCTTTGTATAATTTTACTTTTACTTCGCCGGTTACTTTGCTACTCATCTGGTCTATGAAAGCGTGAAGGTTTTGCATGAGAGGTTCGTACCATTTTGCGCAGTAGCATAAGTCTGCCCATTTCTGATCTATTATTTGCTTGAAATCATTCTCGTCTTTTGTTGATACGAGTTTCTCCAGGTTTTTGTGTGCTTCAATGAGAATTGCAGCGGCAGGTTCTTCGTAGACACCTCTTACTTTCAAACCTATCATCCTGTCTTCAATCAAGTGAGTGATACCGACTCCATGCTCCGCACCCAGTTTGTTTAATGTTGCAATAAGGCTTTGCAGCTCCATGGTTTCGCCGTTGATTGCGGTTGGAATGCCTTGTTTGAAGCTGATTTTGATTGTTTGAGGCATGTCAGGTGCCGAAGTCGGCGTTTTGCAAACCTTGAGGATGTTTTCGAGGATTGGCGTCTGATCTATTTCCTCTATCTCTCCGCCCTCGGCGCTGCATCCCCACAAGTTGTCGTCGTATGAATATGGTTTGTCTACGGTGTGAGGAACAGGTATGCCGTGTTTCTTCGCGTAAGCGAGTTCTTCGTCTCTGCCCATGCCCCATTCTCTGACAGGTGCTATGGTTTTTAATGTCGGGTCTAGGGTTGTGATGTAGCTTTCAAATCTCACTTGGTCATTGCCTTTGCCTGTGCAGCCGTGTGCGATGACTTTGATGTTTTTTTCTTGAGCTATTTGCACCGCTATTTTGCTGATAATGGCTCTGCCAATAGGGCAAAAGAGGTGATAATTGCCTTGATAAGATGCATTGGCTTTGATTGCCTTTGTTATGTAGTTTTTTGCGAAATCTTCCGTGGCGTCGACAACTATCGCTTCTTTGACATGAAGATTCTCAGCTTTCTTTTTGATCTCGTCGAAGTCCGCGATTTGGCCGATATTCACGGTTAGAGTTGTTACGTCCGCTTCGTACTCGTCCTTAATCCACTTGAGCATGACGGAGGTGTCCAGACCTCCAGAATAGAGAAGTAGAACGCTATTTGCCTCTGCTTTTGAGGCTTCATGAGATGCTATTTTTTTGTACATGGTATGTGTAGGGTTATAGGGGATATGGGATAGGGCGTAGGGTCTGTATGGAGTCGACGGGCTTTCATGTTTTCTTGGTTATGGTTTAAAATTTTGCATAAAAAAACTCCACTTTCGTATTTCCAGTGGAGGGTTTTTTTTGTCTTTTTACATACAGCAAGGGGGCTCCACTAGATTAGTGGAGTGCGGCGTGCCTGAGATGTAAATAATGTCTTGTTCATGTTGGCATGACTTTAGTGTGCTACGTTGTCTTTGTCAAATTTTTTTCAAGTCCTCTGCGAAAGGCGATAACGCTTCGCAAGATGACAAGTTTGAGCGAAAATGCGGAAGAGTGATGAAGGCGTATCAGGTTGGATATGTCAAGGAGCTTCTTGCGAATTTGCAGCCAAAGTCGTCATCTTGCAGTAGTTATAAGGTTTTCGCAGAGGACTCATTAATAAAAGCTTTGCTGAATTCTGCTAAATATGTTAAAAATACTCAGCATCTAAGCGACGCGGGGTAGAGCAGTGGCAGCTCGTCGGGCTCATAACCCGGAGGTCGTGGGTTCGAATCCCACCCCCGCAACCAAATAAGTCTTTGATGAATCAGATCCTTCACTTGCGGTTGTACGTTCAGTTATTGTATCTTGGCAGGGTAGCTCAGTAGGTTAGAGCGCAGGACTCATAAGCCTGAGGTCGGCGGTTCGATCCCGCCCCCTGCTACCATCAGATTTCACTACCTAGTACTTAAATGGATTTTCGCTTAGGAAAAACTCTAGCCATTTTCTTGGGTTTGACCAAGAGTTGCGCATTGCTAGAGTCTGGGATTCTGCGTACTCTGCTTCGAGAATTGTATTGTTGTCCTCTTCTGTAATCACTATTACTTTCTCTCCCGGATTGATCAGTCCAAGGTTTTGTTTAGCTACTTTCTCGACATACATGTCCGATGTGTAGTACTGATAGCTCTCGATTTTTTCGAGATTTTCACTCTCAAGTTCGGAATTCTTCTCTTGGAATGTCTGTATATGCGTATCTATCTGATAGTTCTCGTATATTGAGACCGTGAGGTTGTATAACATGTAAGCTACGAAGAAAAAGCCCAGTATGATAATTATACGTGCAACGTTGAATGGGGAGTTCTCTTGTATTGGGTTTGGCATTGGTATTTTTATTTTTCGCTAGAAATTTATCATATATGCGATTATTCTGGAAGTGATGAATGAACTTGTTGAAAAAATTAAGTTTTCGGATGTTAAAAAGGTCTTCTTTGTTGGAGTTGGAGGTCGTGGTGTTAGTGCTATCGCTCGTATCCTTAATACCAGAGGTATCAAGTGTGTTGGTTCTGACTCAGAAGACTCCAAATACTTGAGTGAACTAAGGGCGGAGGGTATAGAGTGCTTGGTTGGGCATGATGCCGCTTATGTTCCAGGCGATATCGACCTCATGGTCATCACCCCCGCTGTTACATCTGATAATCCTGAGTGGTCTCGTGCCAGAGATATGAAGGTGCCTGTTTTGACGTATCCGGAAGCTCTTGGAGTGTTGTCGCGCGAATTCAAAACTATCGCTATTACCGGAGCTCATGGGAAGACCACTACTACTCTTATGACGACACTTGGTATGATTGAGGGAGGGCTTGATCCTTCCTGTATGCTTGGTGCGCCTGTGAGTGAGTTCAATAATTGGAATTGCAGGGTTGGCGAATCTGATTATTGCGTGATTGAGGCTTGTGAATATAGGCGCGGATTTTTGAATTTAAGAGCAGAAATCGTTGTTATCACTAATGTTGATTGGGAGCACATGGATTATTACAAAACCGAGGCGGATTTTGTCGAAGCTTTTCGGGAATTGGTTCGCCAAGTTCCATCCAACGGACTGATTGTGGCTTATGCTGATGACAAATGGACTTCCGAGGTTATCCGAGAGGCCACTTGCGCTGTTATCACTTATGGTGAGAGTGAAGATGCGGATTATCAGCTCAAAGGTAGTGAACTGTGGTCTGATGGGCGGCTACTTGGTGAGATCAAGGTTGGCGTCCCTGGTAAACACAATAGGCTCAATGCTATGGCAGCTTTCGCCGTGTGCAAAGCATTAGGTGTTGATACCGGTGTCCTTCTCAGGACTTTTGAAGCTTTTTCCGGTACTTACAGGCGTTTTCAATATATGGGCAGGTCGGAATCCGGTGCGCTTATCTACAACGACTATGCTCATCATCCTAATGAAGTGATTGCAACACTTGATGCTGCGCGTGAAAAATACCCTGACAAACATATAGTTATGGCGATCCAGCCACATCAATACAATCGTACATGGCAACTTCTTGATCAGTATTCTGTTGCTTTCAAAAATGCTGACCTCGTGATTATTCCAAGCATCTACGAAGCTCGTGATACGGATGAGGACAAGGCTGCTGTGTCTCCAGCTTCGCTTGCTGCTGCTATAGAGAAGGGGAGTCACTGTAAGGCGATGGATGGAGCAGGGTACGAAAATACAACTCGTTTGGTTAATGAGCTAACGAATGAGAGTAGTATTGTCTTTTGTACCGGTAGCGGAGACGTCAATAAGCTTGCGGCGATGCTTATTTCAGATAACAGATAACAAGACACAGATGGCAAGACACAGATTATACCTTCTTCCAGATCGTTCCTTCCGGTGTGTCTTCGAGCATTATGCCTTGTTTTGCCAGTTCGCCACGGATCTCGTCTGAGCGTGTGAAGTCGCGGTTTGCGCGTGCCTTGTTGCGTTCTTGGATGAGAGCTTCAATGTCGGCATCCACCTCGGTTTCTATTCGTGGAAGTACGCTGAGTACGGAATCCAGTTTGGCGAGTGCGTTATGTATGCGTGGTATATCTTTTTTTGCTATTTGTTTGCTACGCATCAATGTATTCACATCCTTGATGAGTCCGAATAAATCTCCTAATGCGCCGGCTGTATCGAAGTCGTTGTCCATATGCTGCTCGAATTGCCGTAGTGCTGTTTCTATAGATGTTTCCAGGGTTTCGGCGCTTTCCTCAGTGTCTGACTGGTAATTCTCCAGATTAACAAGGAAGTCACGTATTCTGGTGAGTCCGTTCTCGGCTTGGTCTAAGATCGTGTCCGAAAAATTGATAGGACTGCGATAATGAGTGCCAAGGAATAGGAATCTGACAGCTAGCGGGTCGTATTTGGCGAAAATCTCTTTGAGTGTAAAGAAATTGCCGAGACTCTTACTCATCTTTTCATTGTCTACATTTATGAAGCCGTTGTGAATCCAATAACGCACATATGGTCTTCCTGTAGCACACTCGGACTGAGCGATTTCGCATTCGTGATGAGGGAATGTTAAATCCATCCCGCCTCCGTGAATGTCAAAAGTTTCTCCAAGGATGTCCATGCTCATTGCGCTACATTCAATGTGCCATCCTGGGCGACCTTCTCCCCAGGGGCTTTGCCAGCTTGGCTCTCCTGGTTTGGCTTTTTTCCATAGTACAAAGTCGTGTGGATGTCTCTTCTTGTCATCCTTCTCGACACGTGAACCTGCCTTGAGTTCGTCTTGTTTCTGGTGACTGAGTTTGCCGTACTCTTTGTACTTCTCGATTTCGAAATAGACTCCATCATCAAGTTCATAGGCGTACCCATCTTTTGAGAGTTTCTCGACGAGCTTGATCATTTGATCTATGTACTCTGTCGCTTTTGGCTGAAAGTCTGGCTTCTCTATACGTAGTTTTGCGTAATCTGCTTCGTACTCTGGGATTATCCGCGCTGCTAATTCTTGTACGGAAATTCCTTCCTCGTTAGCTCTGTTTATCATCTTGTCGTCGATATCTGTGTAGTTTGATACGTATTTTACGTTGAAACCTTTGTAAGTCAGATATTTCCTGATTACGTCGAATGCTGTCGCCGATCTTCCGTGTCCTAAGTGACCATTGTCGTATACTGTTGGGCCGCAGACATAAATGCCAACATTGTTTCCGTTTATTGGTTTGAACTGCTCTAATTTGCCGGTGAGTGTGTTCTTTATAAAAAGAGTCATAGCGAGATGTATGCGAGCAAATAAAAAATGCCTGACCTGATTAGTTCCAGCCCTATGACTGCAATGATAGGTGAAATGTCTATCATGCCTATCCTAGGGGTAATCCTCTTGGCGATATTGAGTACGGGATTTGTAGTGTCGATTATAAATCCGGTCATCCTGTTTCTTGGTGGTGTGCGAAACCAGCTCAAAAACACCCTAATGATGATTAACATTATCAGGATTTCGATAAAATAATCTACGAAAATTGTTACGAAGTACATCTGTTTTCAGTTAATGCGAAGTGCATTTTATCACACAGATGTTTTTTCAGCGATTTTTTTCTTTGCCTGAAAGTATATTTGAGTAAAAGCAAGTGTGAACAAAAGAACCCAAGCCGTACCAGGACCGCTTTGAGGCGTCTGGTCAGGAGTGCCTGTGTCCTCAATAGATACTTGTTCGTCTGCACTATCATGTAGTTTTCCTAATTCAATTGTGTAAACTACCTCTGCTGCTACTGGAGTGCCTGATGTCGCTGTGCTTTTTGCCAAGCTTTCAACTCCTTTTGAATCTACCGCCGAGACGGCGAAGTAGTATACTGTGTCGTTTGCGAGATTTGGGACATACCATGTCGTGCTTGAGTCGAAAGTTGTCGCGCTGCTGTACAATAAATTGTCAGCATATCCATAATAGACTTTGTAGTGGTCTATATATGCATCTTCTGAGCCAGCTATTGCTGCTTCCCATGTCAGAGTAACCTTGGTATCTCCATTGACAGCTTCCAGACCGGTTACTGTTGATGGGTACTTTATCTCTTCCACCACTGGTTCTTCGACTACAGGCTCTTCCACTGGAGGTTCTTCGACTACTGGTTCCTCCGGCGTTGTGACTTCCTCTGTTGCTGTTGATACGACTGTGAGTGTTGCGGCGTCGCTGTATTGAATCTCGTTCGCGAGACTGTCTACGAGAATTACGTCGAGTGCGTATGTGCCAGCCTCGTCCGGAGCTACAAGTAGTCCCACATAAGTTCCATTTGTTCCTAATGATTCGGTAAGTTCGTATATCTTGTCATCCAGTAGGATGCCGACTTGGTGTAGATTCGGTTCCGAGTACGCGTAGACTTCGAATGTGCTGCCTGCCTCAAGATCTCCCTCAGGGCTAATTTCGATATAGTCCAAAGTTGCTGCCTCCGTATCTATTGTAATACTTACTGATTCTGACGTAGCGTACTGGTTGTCTTCTGCATCTCTTGCTGTTACATATACTTCGTATGTTCCGTTACTAAGCTCTATATCTGCCGAGTAGGTGTCGTCTGCTTCGGTAAATACACTTGTCTTAAGACTGCTGTTTGCATATACATCTACATAATACCCATATGGAGTTTTTCCACTGATCGTGATGCTTTCCGAGCTGTAAGTTCCTGATGTAGGGCTTGTTATTGTTACGTCTGAGTCTGTAGACGTGCTGCTTGTGGGGTTGCTTTGTGATGATCCGCTGCCGCTTGCTACGACTGCAACCTCTATCTCTCCTTCCAAATCGCGATCGTCTGTATCAGTAACTGTGACTGTTTGTGTTCCTGTTGTTGTGAACCTTAATGATAGGCTGAATGTGTGACTACCTTGGTCTTCGGCTTCGAAAGTGTAATCTTCTGGCATATCTGCGTTATCATCACTTGATGAAAATCTTACTGTGCCTGTGTAATCTTCTACGATTTCGTCATTGATGTCGTATGCAGTTACAGTGAAGTTAAGTAGTTCGTTCACTTCTACTTCGCTTGATAGCTCCTCTATTTCAAAGCGATCCATCTCTCCACTTGTTCCTGTGTCTGTTGATGCAAGTAATACTGATGTGAATAGATTGTTTCCTCCTATTTCACCCAGAGTACTTACAGGGCTGAAATATGCGACCTTGGCTCGCTGATCCAGTGTTGCGTTGCTGGTTGAATCGTAAGCTGTGTATGTTGATACTCCAACTTCATCGGAATATGCATAAAATATAGCTTCGCCTTTCTCATTTGTTCTATCTGATGAATAAGCTGTGATTTCGTCGCTGCTTCTGCTTGAAATGATATTAATAGAATGTCCTGTAATAGGATTGCCATACCTGTCTTTGAGTTTTACTGTTAGTTCTACCGGGTCGTAGCCTGATGCTTCGGTTGTTACGCTATCTGCGGACAGCGATGATTTGTTCAGAGAAACGCCGTCTTCGTAGACCTTGAAGGAGTCTGTTTGTCCATACTCTTGCTCGATGTGTGTGTATTTTGCTTTTATCTCATAACTTCCAGCCGTTTTTAGGTGATAGCCATCTATTTCCGCTTTGACTTCGCCGTCTTCGTCGGTCTCTGCTTCCAGTAAGATTTCACTTCCATTTGGTTTGATTATCATAATCTCAACACCTTTGTTCGTGAGTCCATCTTCAATGGCCGCTACAGTTGTATAGCCTGCAATTGTGTCAAAAGCCTCTATTTCCAGAGTGCTTTTTTCTGTGGCCGTCGCTTGCGGCAGGTTATAGTACGAGAATACTACTGCGACTAGGGCCATGATTGAAAAGATTTTTTTATACATTTTTTGAGTGTTTAAATCTTATTATTATATCAGATTCAGCTAATCTTGGCAATTAGGGTGTGGTTGGCATATGTCCATGATGTGCTTTGGTTCTGTTGTAAAAATATGCTTATTTTGGTACTATTTTTTGGAATTTAAAGAAGATTTATATGAAAAAACCATTCGCCACATTCCTAGTCTTGTTGTTTGCACTGATTGTCTTTGGAATGCCGTTGGCGATTGCCGAGGAAAGTGCCTCCGATGATCTGCATGATGCTTCTTTGGAGTTTGATGTTGAGAGCGAAGGCGAGCTTGAGGCTTCCGAGACCTCTTTGGTTGCTTCCATAGATGCCGATACTATTGTTATGGTCGATAGAAGTATTATTTTTGATGCTTCACAAAGTTATGACCCGGAAGAAGGTGAACTTACATATGAATGGCACTTGGGAGATGGCAATAGGCAGACCGGTGTTGAAATAGTACATTCTTACGCGGAGCCCGGAGAGTATCAAGTCACTTTGGTTGTGCGTAGCAATGATGAAGAGCAAGATGTGGCTACTCACACTGTTTTTGTATATGAAAGCACGTTTCTTCTAATTACGGACAATACCAAGGAAGTTGATAAGCTTGAGACCTTGGTCGATTATGCCAAGGAACAGGGGGTTTACGTCAATCTTGTAGGAAGTTTTGGCGAGACGTCGGAGTTCTTGTCTGAAGAAGCTCTTTTGCAGGCCTTGCAGGAGTCAGTTACCACTATTAGCAAATATGATACTTTTGTTGTTTGGACGACCGGCAGTTCTGGCTTGACTATACTTTCGCAGCTTTCACAGTCTTCGAGTGAGGCCGGCGATGCTTTTGAAGGAGCTGATATCATTGTGATTTCTGATCAGAATGTTGCGACGCTGCAAAATATCGCCGAAGGTACTTTTCGTACTATTAGTCCCAATCAGATCGTTCTTACGAGAGCTGAGGCACTTTGGCCGCTTGTCGATTCGGCGAATATGAGTGATTTTTTGGCTGACCTTGAACTCAGAGGTGTCACTTACAAAATCGTTGATAGTCCCGTGAATATCGGTATTACCAACTTTATGTCGTTTTTTGTGAATTACATGCTTGAGAAAGGTGTGCCGAGCAATACCTTGAAACTCGTTCTGATGCTTCCCGTTATCGTAACAATGGTGGCTTTTTTTAAGCAAGTTGTCGGTCTTGAAACATTGGGTGTTTATACACCATCTATTATTACTTTGTCGCTTATTGCTCTGGGTCTGCAATTCGGACTCTTTATACTGTTTGTTATTCTGCTTTTTGGCACGCTTTCCAGATTGTTTTTGCAGAGATACAGGCTGCTTTACATCCCGCGTATGGCTATAGTTTTGACTATAGTGAGTGTCACTATTCTGGTGATGCTCCTTATGGGTGCTTATCTGAACGTTTCCCAGCTTGTTGCTATCTCAGTCTTTCCCATGCTGATGATGAGCACTTTGGTTGAGAAATTTGTCAGTATCCAGACAGGCAAAGGGCTGAAAAGCGCGTTTATCATTATCTGCGAAACAGTTCTTGTCTCGGTTATGTGTTATTTCATTGCCGAGTGGACTTTTCTTAAGACTCTGATGCTCGGTCATCCCGAGCTGATCTTGTTTTTTATTGTTGCTAACGTAGTACTTGGCAGATGGACCGGTCTTAGATTTATGGAATATGTGAGATTTCGTGAGATCTTCAGGTATTCGGAAGAGGAGTAATCATTAATAGACTCAAAGTGTTTAATTTCAATCTTTCAAAAGGTATCCTTGGTATTAACGCGAGAAATCTTCTTTATATAAGGCCTTATAATAAAAAGAAAGCTATTAAGCTGGCCGATAGTAAGCTCAAGACAAAGCATTTCTTATCCGCTAGAGGAATACCTGTTCCAAAGCTTTATGGAGTTATTCGTAGTCGTGATGAGCTTGGTCGTTTTGATTTCAATGCGCTGCCATCCACTTTCGTTCTTAAGCCTAACTTCGGATATGGGGGGGAGGGGATTATACCTGTTGTTGGACGTGACGGATCCAACTTTATAACATCTTCCGGACGCAAAATATCACCTGACGTATTTGTTGAGCATATTGGTGATATTCTTGATGGTCGATACTCCCTTACAGGATCAAGCGATATCGCTTTTTTTGAGCAGCTTATTATTTGTGATGATAAAGTTGGACGGTACGCTTACAAGGGGTTGCCTGACATTCGAGTGGTCGTGCATAATCTTATACCTGTAATGGCTATGCTTAGGCTTCCGACTGTCAACTCTGACGGTAAGGCCAATTTGCATCTTGGTGCGATAGCTGCCGGAATAGATATTGCAAAGGGTGTTACGACGCATGTGGTAGATAACAAGAAAATAGTTGAAGGACCTAAAGGTCTTAGAGGTCTTGAGATACCTTATTGGGACGAGATTTTACTTATTTGTTCTAAGGTGCAGATTATTACCAACCTTGGTTATCTTGCCGTTGATATCGCTCTAGATAAAACCAATGGGCCTGTCCTCCTTGAAGTTAATGCACGTGCCGGCCTTGGTGTTCAAATCGCGAATCTAGCGCCTTTACGTAAGAGACTTGAGCGAATTCGTGGTGTCAAAGTGACTACTCCTGAAAAAGGTGTTCGTATCGCTCAAGATATGTTTGGGAATAAGATCGAAAAAGATATTCAGAATGTATCCGGCAAGGCTGTCGTTGGTCAGAAGGAGACTGTCGATGTTATTGGAAAGAAAGGGCCTATGAAGGTTATTGCTTCGATTAACCCTGTCGTGGAAGGTACGGTTATAGATAAGAGTTTGGCGCAGTCTCTTGCCTTGATTTCTGATGATGCATCCGATGAAGGCGACAAAATTAAGCTTAAATTTACAATGGCCGATATAAGACTCCAGACTATTGCTGGACTTGAGGATCTTTCCTCAAAAGATTTCAAATTAGTCATTGGCAAGCGTGATCTTGGTAATTTTCTTGTAGATCCATCTCGTACTTATAAGTCTAAGGGCAAAATTCCCGAGTTTAAAGGCGTTTCGCCTGATAATATGGGCGAATCATCGAAGATTAATTATGCAGATATAGACAATATACTTAGTGATATTGATAGGCAGATCAAGATTCTTCATCATTTGAGGCCGGTTAATCTCGAGCAAGAGCGTATTACTTTCTTAAAAGAGAAGAAATATAATCCTCAGTTTGTATATCCGGATCTTAAATTTGATCCATTCAGACTCAGGGAGAAACTCAAAAGGATTGAGTGTGACGGCTTGGCTCTTGGCCAAATATTTAATTCCAAGTGTAGAGAAATACTCAAAAAGCTTTCTTTGGTAGAGCATATTGGAACGGATGCCTTCTCGGACAAGTCTTATGATCTTTTCGGTCTCCCTGACGATGAGCTACTTGATGCTGCGCGTGCTTTTTTGGATGCAAAGCCACATTCTTTCCCTTATGAAGATTTGAGTATTGATCACGAAGAAGCGGCGAAGAGGTTTGATAAGATTTTCAATGATTATGGCCTTGATGAGTGGAGTACAAAAATCAAAGAAAGCATGGTCTCCGATTGCATGGCTGGTAAGAAAGGAACTCTATTTGTTCGGAAGGGCTCTATGTTTTCGGAGGTTCGTTTGAAAATGCTAATAGCTCATGAGATAGAGACTCACATATTGACTGCAGAAAATGGAGAGAACCAGCCTTACAAGGTCTTTAACAGAGGTCTTGCCGGATATCTTGAGACCCAAGAGGGTTTGGCTGTGAGAAATCAGATGCTCGTTACAGACCATGATGTGGAGAAGAATTATTGGAGCGCTTTGTCTGTCTTGGCTGTGTCTGTTGCTTATGAGAAATCTTTCTACGAAGTCTTCGAGATGGTTAGAGATCTAGGCTTTAGTGAGACTCGTGCTTTCCAAGTTGCTCTTAAAGTTAAGAGGGGACTTGAGGACACTAAACTTAGAGGAGTTTTTACTAAGGACTTTATCTATTTCAAAGGATTTAATGCGATCAAAAAGTTTGAAAGTGAAGGTGGCAATATCAAAGATTTGTATATAGGCAAATTCAATCTTAGAGATTTAGATCTTGTGAAAAGTGTCCCTAATTTGGCTCCTCCAAAGCTGCTACCTAAATGGCTGTAGCTATATAGCCGAACTACCATAAAACGGCAGTAAACCTCAAAGACTCTTTATGCCATTTTATGATAGCCCGGCTATAGTATCAGCATGCTGTCTCCGAAACTGTAGAATCTGTATTTTTCTAGCATTGCCGTATTGTAAGCTTCTTTGATTAACTTGCTACCTGCGAATGAACTGATGAGCATGAGTAGTGTGCTTTTTGGCAGGTGGAAATTCGTTATCATGTGATCAACGAACTTCCATTTGTATCCTGGGTATATAAAAATATCTGTCTCGTCTGATGTTGGCTTTAGTAGGCCTTGCTCGTTGCAGCAGCTTTCCAGTACGCGTACCGAGGTTGTTCCTACGGCTACAATCTTTTTCCCGGACTTTTTTGCTGCGTTTAAAGCCGCTGCGGTCTCTTTTGATACTGTGAACCACTCGGAGTGCATTTTGTGATCTGTGATGACATCGGTTTTTACCGGTTCGAATGTTCCGCGTCCGACGTGAAGAGTTACGAAATGTGCTTCGATTCCTCTTTTTTTAAGCTTTTCAAAGACCCTACCTGTGAAGTGGAGTCCTGCTGTTGGTGCAGCGACGCTTCCAAGAGTTTTTGCGTATACTGTTTGGTACTCTCGATCTGTTGCTTGTGATCCTTGGATGTATGGTGGCAAAGGAGTATGCCCAAGCTTCTCTATTTCGTTGTGGAAATTTGTTGACCTGAACTCGATGATTTTGCTGCCATCTTCATTTGTTACTATCACTACTCCTTCCAAATTGTCGCCAAACTTGATGTGAGTTCCAGACTTGAGTTTTTTCCCTGGCTTTGCCAAGCATTCCCAAGTCTGCTTGTCTACCTCTTTGGTTAGCAATACCTCTACTTCTTTACTGTAGCTGTTTATACGTCCGAACAGGCGAGCTTTTAATACTTTTGAATTGTTTAATACAAGTACGCATCCTTCTGGAAGTGCTACTTCTAAGTCTAAGAAATCTTTATGTTCGATATTTCCGTTTGCACGGTTTATCACCATTAGCCTTGAGGTGTCGCGGGGTTTTGCTGGCTGCGTTGCGATAAGTCCTCTTGGGAGGGTGTAGTCAAAGTCTGTGATTCGCATTGCTCTTGCTGTTTAAGTCCAGTCTCTCTGATACCTTCTTTCTCGGTTTTGGGCAAGTTCTTTGCACCTCCGTTCCAGTCGGTACTTTCTTGCAAAGCTTCTTGTTTTATTTCTGCCGCTACGTGTTTCACTACTATAAGACTCATGTCATCTTCTTGGATGTGATCTTCTACGAATATTGTTACCTCTTGTGCTACGTGATCAAAAAGTTCTTTTGTCGATGTAGCCTCGTTGGCTTTTGTTTCTATCGACTTGATCAATCTATCGAGTCCGAATTGTTCACCGCTTACGTTTTTACATTCAGTGATACCGTCGCTATAAAGAACGATGAAATCTCCCTCTCTGAAATCAATTTCCTGTTCTTTGATCACTGCTGAAACATCGGGCAACATGCCGATCGCAATGCCTCCTGACATGATTGATTCGCATTTTTTCTCAAGCGCTTTGTAATGGAGAATGTATTCGTGACCCCCTCCCGCGAAGTGCATTTTCTTCTCTTCATGCTGCCATCTAAGCATCACCATAGTCATGAACATATTTGGTTGCAGACGTGGTTTTAAGAATCTATTTACGTTAACTAGTAAGTCGCGTGCGTTTTCGCTCATCTCCGCAAATGTTCCTATTAAAGTATCGACCATAATCATTACCAGTCCGGCCGGTATGCCGTGCCCTGTTACATCTCCTATGTAGAAGAACGACTGATTCTCTCGTGGCAGAAAATCAAAGCTGTCTCCTCCTATTTTTGCTGCCGACTTTGTCTTTGCCGTTATTTCCAAGTGAGGAATTTCGGGAGCTTCTCGAGGGATTAAGTCATGTTGTATTTTCTGTGCTAGATTTAGCTCTTCCGATATTCTTTTGTGTTCTTTCAGGTCGTTCCCGATCTTACCCAAGCTTGTTGTTATCTCATTGAAAAAATGTCCTAATATTCCTATTTCATCTACTCTTGTAGTATAGATTCTTCGGAAATTCTTGCCTGTTAATAGCAGCTTCATCTCTACCAGAATTTTTCGTAGTGGTGTGTGCAAAATTTGCCTTAATGCAAGTATTGATAGTAAGAAGAATGCTATTAAGGCTATATACGGAGTGAACTTGATATACGGAGAGCCTTTTGCAAATATGCTCAGCAAGAAATAGCCCAGTGTCAAAAATGCCAGTATCGCAAGATTTGAAAGTATTAATTTGAGTTTTAGACTTCGTTTTATCATGACTTTTTGTGTTTTATGAGCTTGCTGACCTGTTCTTCTGCTTGATGTTCCTCGATGATGCTGTACAGGCCTTTGAGCTCTTCCAGCGTCGTTATTGAGAACTCTTCGGTTCTTAAATGGCTATTTGATGTAAGTATACGGTGAATCATACGTGATACTTCGTGATGTACGTATTGCGTTAACGTGTTTAAGAATTTCTTTGGCAGTTTGCTGAGTTTCTTCTTGGTGTTTTTCCAGTCGTCCTTGTTGCTTACGATATAGTCCATTAGCCTTACGAGAGCAGATTTCTCTGAAATCCTTGCCAAGGCAAAGAGTATTTCAGGGTTCTCATTGTCTTCCATCATTTTGTATAACTCTTCTTTCCTTTCTTTCAGAGTTAATTCCGAGATTATATATACAGCGGCTTCTCTATATTCAACTTTTTTGCTTGTTATAAGTTGGTCTAAGTAATGGTTGAGTTTTTGCCTGATATGTTTGAATTGCCACAATGCTATAATTGCATTAGCTCTGATCTTTGGATCTCTGTGGTCTAAATATTTTTCCAGGTAGTATATCGAATTTGGATCGTGGAATAGTCCGCAAATGTATATGCAGTCTGCGATGATTCCTGCGTCTTTGGATTTGAGTTTTTTAAGCAAAAACGGGATGATGTCCTTTGGATTTAGTTGCGCCAAAACTTGTATAATCGCTGATCTGATTTCTTCATTTTGCTCCTTCTCGAAGAGATTTTTGAGTGTTGCACCGATTCTATATTCGCCGAATGCTGACTTGAAGAATCTCTTGTCGAGATTGTCGAATTCTCCGAGTGTTTCAACTACAGCTAGTCTTATATTTGGGTTGCCTGATTCCAGACACGTAATTAAGTGCGGAATCGTTTCCTGGCTTTTTATTTCCTTGAGTGTGTCTATAGCTTTGAGTTGTACATCTTCCTCTTCATTCTTTCTTTGTATTATTTTGATTAGTCTGTCGTAATTTATACGATGTCCTTTCTGGCCCAATATTTCTATAGCGTTGATTCTGGTATGTATGTCGTTACCTTTCTCTATATTCTTTTGTGACTGCTCGGTGTATTTCGATTGTAAGCTGGAGATTAAGATCGTGCTAATTACAGCGATGATGATTAGCGCTATATTGATTGTTATTGTTAGACTTTCGCCGAAAATGAAATTTTCCAAAAACACGATAAGACTCATGCCAAGGATTGCTCCGGCCGGTTTGATTATACCTTCAAGCAGTTCTTTCATCTGATCTCTGATTTTGTCCCCGAACGCATAGTATGATGAGTGATATGCATTTTGAAAAAGCAGTCCAGTCATTTCTGAAGCACCTTTTGTTATAGATGCCGTGAGGAGGTTGAACTTCAAAGTCATACTTGCCAGATTCAATACCGCTACAAGTGGGTGTATTGCCATGCTGTTTATGATGCCAAGGCTTTTTAAAATACGGCTCGATATTACTAGCTGCATGATTAATGTCGCAATACCAAAGATTACTTGCAAAATTCCAAGCTTCGCTGTCAATTGTTCTTCTAGGGCTTTACTATTATTTGTTTCTTCAGCCAGCTCGAAATTGCCTTGTACTATATTCTCTGATGTTTTGTCTACGTCTATTATGGATATTTGTAAATTCTGATCCTCGATTGACTGTACCAAAGTTTCTTCTGGTTGGTGATAGACGCTTTCCTGTACAGATTTTGTGTATTGGAACTCAAGAAGGTTGATGAACATCCATTGAAAGATGATGACAATGATAAGTCCTTTTAAGAACGGAGATTTTTGTGCCTTCTTGAAACTTGATGCTATTTTACTGAAACTATTATCTTTTGTAGTTTTTTCCTCAAATGATGGTAATTCCGTGCTTAACCTCTTGAAACTTAGAATAATTGGTATTACCAGCATGATCGCAAGTATCCATATGTAGATGAATTTGTATGAAGGGATTATATGAGCAAGCACGCTGACTATGATACCTCCCGCTATCGCTCCCAGAGTTTCTGACGACTCTATAAGAGGGAAGGTGCGTTGACTCTCTAGCGGGGTAAATAACTCTTCTACGAATAGAGATATCAATATGTTTAGTTGGGCTAGTATGATTGATTCTGCGACCAGTACGATCCCGAAAAAGATCCAATCGGAATATGTTACAAAAATAGTAGCTGCCATTAGCAGTATTGCAGCTACTAATATGTTTATTATTATAAGGATTTCTTTGCGCATTTTCTCGATGATTGTCGAAAAAATAATTGTTCCCGCAATAACTAGGAGAGCGTTTAATATGAATAAGATAGGTAATTTCTCGATACCCATACGGCCTACAAACATTGCGATTATTACCGTCCATCCTACTACAAATCCAACCCTCAAAAAGAACGTTATAACCCACGACACGATTACGCGTGGCCATTCGTGTTCGCTTATGTTGAGGAGTTTGCTTATGAAGCTGATGCGCATTTAGGCATAATTATATCTGATAATTATACCATATTTATTTGCTAATGTTAAGGCTAAACCTTTATAGATCGAACTCCAACAAGGTGTCTTGCTCACATGATGCTACTTTGGTGAGCTTGAAGGCTGGAATTGATTTGTTCGTTATTGCCTCCAGTCCTGTTCCTCCAAGTGATTTGTTAGCAACAAAGAGTATTAGTTTATCTGCTAGTCCTTGCGCCATGAATGAACTAGAGATCCTTTGGCCCCCTTCGACCAAAATATTGATATGTCCCAGCCTCGCTAGTTTTTCCATTACTTTCCTAAGGCTTTGTAGGGTAGGGAAGGTTAATATTCTGATCCCCATGCTTTCTAATTGTGATCGTTTTGGCGACGATTTTACTTCTGTACAGATTATTACATTCTTGTCTGTGAGCGCTTTAGCTTTGAGTGGGACTTTTAGTTTGCTGTCTAGTATTATTTTTGCCGGACTCCGGCCTTTTACGAGGCGTACGTTTAGCTTCGGGTCATCTTTGAGTATAGTGTTTATTCCTACTAATATGCTGGTTACTTGTGCCCGTAATTCATGAACTAATTTAAGCGATTTTTTGCCAGTCAATTTGGCGACTCTTGGTGACCATATCTTAAAATCCATGCTTGATGCTATCTTGAGAGTTATATATGGCAGTCTTGTTTGTTGATATTTGAAAAAAGCCTTGTTGATTTCGATTGCTTCCTTGTTTCTCGCTGCAATAGATACTTCGAGACCCGCTTCCTTTAGTATTTTTGCACCTTCCACTTTTGGATTTGGATCAAGTGATGAGCATACAACTCTTTTTATTTTTTTTGACAGTATTAAATCTGTACACGGAGGTGTTTTGCCATGATGAGAACATGGTTCCAGTGTCACGTATAGAGTGCCTCCAGATGGATCCATGATGCAATTATTAAAAGCCTCTACCTCTGCATGAGGCATCCCGAACTTCTTGTGATAACCTCTGCCGATGATTTTGCCGTTTTTGACTATCACTGCTCCTACTTTTGGATTCGGATAAGTTAGAGGTCCTGCTTTTTGAGCAAGCTTCAGGGCTGTTTCTATGAAAAATTCGTCTTTAGACATTGTCTAGTAGGTGTCCTAGTTTGGTTTTCTTGGTCTTTAGGTATTTTTTATTTTTCTCAGTTGGCTTTGTTTCAATTTGGACTCTTTTGGTTATTTTCAGGCCATGGCCCTCCAGTCCTATGATTTTGCGTGGGTTGTTTGTTAATAGTTGTATCTCGGTTAGCCCGAGATCTCTTAATATCTGAGCTCCTGTTCCATACTCGCGTAAGTCTTCTATGAAGCCGAGCATTTCATTTGCCTGGACGGTGTCATAACCTTCTTTTTGCAGATTGTATGCCTTTAATTTATTGATTAATCCTATTCCACGACCTTCTTGTCTCATATATAGAAGGACTCCCAGTCCTTTTTTATTAATTATTTTTAGACTTGCATCAAGCTGGCTTTTGCAATCGCACTGTGTTGACTTGAACAAATCTCCAGTCATACATTCTGAATGTACTCTTACCAGTACATTCTTTTTGCCTTTGATGTTTCCTTTTACCAAAGCGACGTGTTCTTTGCCGTCTATAAGGCTTTTGTAGACTATCATTCGCATTTCTCCATACTCCGTTGCTAGATCCGTCTCGATACTTTTTTCTATTAGCTTTTCGGCTCTACGGCGGTAAGTTATTAGATCCTTGATACTTATAATCTTAAGTGAGTGTCTCTCTGCGAATTTCTTTAGATACGGCAGTCTAGCCATTTCTCCATCTTCTTTGGTTATCTCACATAGGACGCCTGCCTTTGTTAAACCCGCAAGACTAGCCAAGTCACATGCTGCTTCCGTATGGCCTGCTCTTACAAGGACTCCTCCATGCTGAGCTACTAGTGGGAATATATGGCCCGGTCTCGCTAAGTCGCGTGGTTTTGAAGTATTCTTTGTAATCATCTTGACCGTTTTTGCCCTGTCTGATGCTGAAATCCC